>JACPTH010000420.1 GCA_016192885.1 bacterium
AAAATGATTAAAATGTTCATGGACAAATCCGTGGCCTCCGCGAAAAAGGGAAAAACTCAAATTGTTTCAGGGCCTCCGATTACCTTTGTCGAACAGCAGGTTAAAGATATGCAAGGGTTAGGGGGCAGAAAAATCGAAGCCGAATGGGAAGGTTTATTCCCCGCAATGAACGAAATTCAAAGGTTATTTGATAGCGGAAACATTCCTGAAGCGATTAGGAAATTGATCCACCTGATGAAGGATCATCCAAACGTTGTACAGATTCACTCGATTCTAGGACAATGTTATACGGAGCAGGGACGCTTTGATGATGCCATTCATTCTTTTAAAATGGCGCTCACCTTAAGACCTAATGACCCGGAAAGCCTTTCAAATCTCGCGTATCTTTATTCAGTGAAAGGAATAAACATTGATGCAGCTTTGAAAATGGCAAAAAAGTCTATAGAATTTGAGCCAAATAAACCCGAGTTTCATCATACCTTGGGTTGGGTTTTTTTCAAATTAGGCGAGGTGGAGAAATCCATCGAAGAAATAAAAAAAGCACTCCTTCTAAAACCTAACTATATTTTGGCTAGATACAACCTAGGTCTTGCATACTATTTATCGGGTTCTTTTGAGCTGGCTTTAGATTCCTTTGAACAGGCGATTTCCCTTCGACCGGATTTTTCAAAGGCCTTACTGTTTCGAGCGATTACGCTAGCAAGATTGAAAAAAGCGCCTCAGGCAATTTTGGCGCTTGCCGATTTGAAGGCGAAACTCCCTGAGAAAGAGGTTCTTTCAAAGGTCGTGGGCGAACTCTACCAACGATTGAAATTAGCGACGGAGCGCCAAACCGACCTCCCTCTCCCAAATATTCGTCACCCCGCCCCCATAGCTAAACTCCTAAAAAAGGCCAGAGATTATAGGCAAAACGGCTTAGTAAACCGAGCGAAGGATTTATACTTGGAATGCCAAAGGTTAAGCCCGGAAGCCTTTGAGCCGTGGTATGAGCTTGGCGAAATGTATTCACAAGCTGGTTTAAATCTTCCGGCACAACGAACTTG
>JACPTH010000421.1 GCA_016192885.1 bacterium
ATGGAAAACCAAGTATTGGGTTTGGAATGGTTTAGAAATGTGGTGATTTTTCCTTTTCGTTTTTTTTCCAGGGATTTTCGCGTTGTCGCCGAAAAGGAAGTTACCAATTTTGTACGAGACCCGGCTCTTTTCGCCCAGATTTTCATGATCGGGGCGATTATTTTCGTGTATTTCTTCAACTTAAAAGTTATGCCGCTGAAAGATATTCCGACGCTCTATTCAGGGGAAATAAATGATTCGATGGTATATTTCAACGGGCCTTTTATAGGGTTTATTCTTTCCGCTATGTGCATGCGATTTGTTTACCCTTCAATAAGCCTGGAGGGCCGCGCATTTTGGGCGGTGAAAGCATCTCCCATGAACCCCTCCCGCCTAATTTCCATCAAATATTTTCTTTATTTATGGCCTACCTTGGTTGTCGGATTAATTCTTTGCCTAGTTTCAAATAGTGTTTTTCGCGTTACCCAACCGATTATCATGTGGGTAAGTTACTTGAACGTAATTCTAATGGCGATCGTAATAAGCGCTTTGGCGGTGGGAGTGGGAGCCATTTATTCCCGCTTTGATATTGACAACCCTTTGAAGATTGCGGGGTCATTCGGCGGTTTTGTATTCATGATTTTTTGCAGCATCTATATTGTTAATTTGTTGGCTTTTGAAGCTTACCCCGCATGGAGGCTTTATCTTTTTCGATTTTATCCGAAAGTGAACGGGCTTGACATTTTTCTCCTTATGTTATCGTTTTTGAGCCTATTAGTCTGTTCCGCATTCTGGGCTTTAATTCCCCTCTGGAAAGGAATGGAAAAAATTAAACGTTATGAACCAGAATGAGGTCGTGCTGAGTTTAAGCGGAATTTGCAAGAATTATGGAAAATTTGAGGCTCTAAAACCAATAGACCTTCAAATCAGAAAGGGTGAGCTGTTCGGGTTTCTGGGGCCGAACGGCGCGGGAAAGACAACCTTAATTCGAATTATTACCGGGCTCATTAAACAAACCTCGGGAAGTGTTTTCCTGGGGGGCATGGATTTAGCGAAAGAACCTGAGAAAGCCAAAGCCCGCGTAGGTTACGTTCCGGATAGGCCATACCTTTATGAAAAGCTTACTCCGCTGGAATACTTCGATTTTGTCGGAGGATTGTATTCGGTTCCCCATAAAGATCTTGAAACCCGCGGGGAAGAAATGCTTCGCAAATTTTCCCTATGGGAGCGGAGAAATGATTTAATCGAAAGTTTTTCTCACGGGATGAAACAAAAAGTTGCCATGGCATCCGCTTTCCTTCATGATCCGGATATTTTAGTCGTCGACGAACCGATGGTTGGTCTTGACCCCAAAAGCGTCAGGTTGGTAAAAGATTTTTTTTGCGAATTATGCGGGCGGGGTAAAACTTTTTTCATGTCAACTCACACTCTTTCCCTTGCGGAAGACATTTGCCATAGAATTGGAATCATCAACCATGGAATTCTTGTTGCCATGGGAACCATCGGCGAACTTCGAGAGCTGGGAAAAGACCCGAACCAAAACCTTGAAGAGATTTTCC
>JACPTH010000004.1 GCA_016192885.1 bacterium
CCCTCGCTTTGTTTAAGACGGAATGCCTGTTTTCAACGCTCATTTGATAACCTAGAAGCTCCATTTGTTTTCCTCCGTAATTCTTTGATCTTGATTTTTAGATATATCGACATTTTGGGCACAGTTGCAAAGTTAACGAAAAGATGTTCAAGGTTCAACTTGCTCTTTTGCACTAAACCGCTTCTTCCAAATCTTTGTTTTAAAAAACGTTTGAAGGATTCCAAATCAAGGGAAATAGGAAAGAGGCAAAGAGAAAATTAAGGGAATTTAGAAAAAATAGGATTGCCCCTAACCGCTAGAAGCAGAAGGGGAACATCATTTTGAAGAAAAGTCTGAAGAAATCGCTCGGAACGCTGCTAACTCTTTCTGGTAAACTTGAAACAAGCGATTTCTTTCTTCATGGTTGATTTTTGAATTCGATTGGGATAACACATACGCTTTATAAGCCTTTTCATATTCATTTTTTTGCTTTATAAGCGATGTAGGAAAGGAATCATTACCTTTTTTCTCGGATTCAAGTATCGGTTCATGTTCAGAAAGAAACAGAATGGGGGTCTTATTTTCCGAATCTTTTAAACTCATTTTAGCGACTTTTCTTCCGACAAACCTACCAAACCAGCCTCCCAAAGCCCGCCCTAATTTTTTACCAATATACGCTCCGGATAAGGCTCCTAGGATAGGAATTCCGATCGGCCCAATGCCGGAAAGCAAAGTAATTCCTGCAAGGATACCTAGAACCTCTCCAATTATATCTCCCACGAAAACAGCTAGTCCTTCGGAAGCAAGCTCTTTTGTATCAAGATTTTTAAATGCGCTCTTGATGTTTATTGGTTGCCCGCGAAGGATACGATTAAACACCAATTCTCCAACCGGTCTAAAGAAAGTTCTTGTAATCAGGTCAAAAAACCGGTAACCAAGCCATGCCCCGATACTAGCTCCCAGAGGCCCAGCGAAAGCGAAGCCAATTGCTGCGCCCACTCCGATTCCAAAAAGGCCTGCCGCCTTTCCTGTAACAAACCCGAATATTTTTCCGCCAATTTTTGTAAACAGCCAATCTTTTTGCTTAAACAGCTCAATTTTTTTTGTCGCTTTACCCTTTATTTTTTCCCAAATGCTCCCCTCAACTGTTGATACAAATTGAGCGGGAAGGAAAAAAACTAAAATCAATACCGCCAACCATTTTCTGAATTTTGAATTAATCATAAAAAAAGCTTATTAAAGCTCAACTTCACATAATTATTTACTGAATTTCATTTTAACAAAAAAAGATCTGAAACCGGAAGGCTACCGACAAAAGTTCAATCTTTCAAAGCTCCGGCAGTGATTCCCTCGATTATTTCCCGTTGAAAAATGAAAAAGATAACGATCATCGGAAGAGAACTAATCGTTGCCCCTGCCATCAATGCGCCCCAATCAGTGGAATGGGGTCCTTGAACGAACATGGCAAGGCCCACAGGCAAAGTTCGATTTGTTGTTGAATCTGTCAAAATTAGCGGGAAAAGAAAAGAATTCCAAGTTACGATGGCGGTATTGATCACGACAATTGCCAAAGCTGGTTTACATAGGGGGAAGATTACCGATCGAAGGATTTGGAATTCGGAAGCTCCATCAACTCGCGCCGCATCTTCAAGATCGGACGGCAAAGAATCAATGTACTGCTTCATTAAGAAAATGTTAAAACTATCAATAATGAATGGGATTATCAGAATCCAAAGCGTGTCATGCAAATTCAATCTGACGCTCACGTCGAGAATTGGGATCATAAGCGTCTGCTTTGGAACCATCAAAGTGGCAAGGACGATTAAAAAAAGGACTTTTTTTATCGGAAATTTATATCTGGAGAACGCGTATCCCACCATTGTCGCAAAGATTGCGTTGCAAGGAACGACAAGAAACAGTACAAGAACGCTATTGAAAACAAATCTTGGAAACCCAGCCTTTCCAAGGATTTCCCTGTAGTGGTCAAATGTAAGTAATATTTTCCCGCTTGCCATTCCGGGTTCATAGGCAAGAACAGATCTAAAGACCATGTAGGCAAGGGGGTACAAGTAACTCAGTAAAGCGAAGCCAAGAATTGCGGCAAACATTGTTCGATAAATTGTGGAAGATGGCTTCACGATTCTCTTCCCCCGAGGATTTTCATCTGAATCAAGGAAAGGGAAATGATGATTAAAAATAAAACATAGGCTGTTGCGGAAGCATACCCCATGTCGTGATATCGGAAAGCTATTTCATAGAGCAAATGGACTAGGGTATTAGTAGCTCCTAGTGGCCCCCCTTTGGTAAGGGTAAAGATTTCCCCGAATATTTGCCAGCTTCGAATGGTATTAATAACGATAATAAAGAGCCCCATCGCC
>JACPTH010000422.1:0-3871 GCA_016192885.1 bacterium
ATTATTAAGCCGGTACGGAAAAACTTCCTTTGAAGAATGCTCATCGTTAAATGCGGCGGTATTGTATTCCGACATTCGAGGTTTTACCCCGCTTTCCGAACATCATCCTCCGGAGGTTATCGTTTCAACCTTGAACGACTACTTTACCCTAATGGAAAGGGTAATCAAAGCCTTCGGCGGAACCATTGAAAAGTTTGTCGGGGATGCTATTATTGCCGTTTTCAGACATCATGACGGACTCTCGCACCCCGCCATGCGAGCGGTAAATTCGGGGTTAGCGATGAAAAAAGCTCTTGAGGAGTTTAACTTCAAACGCCAAAATGACGGGAAATTTCAAATAGCAAACGGGGTCGGGATTCACTACGGAACGATGTTCCTTGGCATTATCGGGAGAACGTCCGGGCGCAGTGATCTTTTCGCGTTTGGGAAAGCCATCCAGGTCGCTTCAAGGCTCGAAGGACTTTCTAAATTCGGCCGCGAAAGCGGAATCATTTTCTCGGAAAGCGTGGCGGAGCATATTCCTGAGGATTTCGAGAGAATCACAATTTCCCGTAATGGCCAATTTGCGTTCGAATTAAAATTTCCATCAAAAAAATGACCCAAATTAAACCGAACCCGCAAAGGTTTCTTTTCGCTCTCTCAATCATTTCAATCATAATCTCAATAATTTCTTTTCATTATATTCTTTCAACGTTTCTAGAACGAAGCCGCATTGTAACCCTTTCCCAATCAAAGGCGATTCTCTCAGATTCAATTTTGGCAATGGCGGGGCAATTTAACCGACAGAATTGGTTCCAAAATAAATCAGCCCCAATTTGGAAAAAATATGTCGGACTACCCTTTAATGAAAGAATTGTTACTTCTCTCGCAAAAGAGTTTTCCCGTGAGTTCCCCCATTCTCAAGTGTATGGGTTCGAAGAGCGAGGGAACATTGTTTTCCCAAAAGATGTTGAAGCAAAGCGAAGCAGGGAGATTCTTTGGAAAGGAATTACCGCAACCATGGGAAGAGGCGGCGCCATTGATTTCGAAGTAAAAAGCCGGATAAACGCCTCCCTTCCATTTTGCAAGAGCCTATTCGGGAGTTTCGTTCATCCCTCAGACCTTTCAGACCATAAAGGAATACCTAGAATTTTCTTGAACAAGGGGAAACGTTTCTTTTCATTGGTGCTCCCCCAACATCTGTTAAATGATAATTCTCCGCCCGGAATTGGAGGAGTTTGGATATTAATTGACCCCGCCAAACTACCGTCGTCAAAGATAGCTCGCTCCGCGCTCTACCATTGCCCGAAGGAGATAGACCTTGCCTTGGTCGTGAAAAATGAAGCGGGGAAACCAAAAGTTGAGGCATTTCGCGGAAAGCACAAACTTCATAGATCCGTCGTAGCCAAGTTCTTTAATGGGGAAACAGAGAACATTGACGATTCGGGGCTTTGGATGTCAAGTTACATTCCCGCTGAGAGAGGTCGCTATTTAATCGCCGGAGTAAGGAGGGAACGAATTGAAAGCGTGTTTTCCAGATTTAGAGGCTCTTTTGAATTCGCATTCGCTCTGATTTGCGGTTTGTTTTGTATCCCGATTTTTAAAATTTGGTGGATAGGAATACCTCTTAACCTCGGGGTAAGGGCAAAAATCGCGGTCTTGATTTTCTTCATTTCAGTCGTCCCGATGATTGGAATGATCACCGTCGGGCTAAATAGAATCGATGAGGCGCAACGATTTGAGCGAAACGCTTGGGAAGAAAGGATCTTTTCCGCGCTTTCATCTATTGACACCTCATATCAAGCATTCCAGCAGAAAAAGATACTGGAATTTGAAAAAATAGAAAGGGACCTTTTCGAATCAAGAAGTAAAAACCCTTTTGATGAGTCTTCTTTTTCAAAATTCTTTGCCGAAATGAAAAACTTGGAACTCTTTTACAAAGACTCATCGGGACCAGAATTTTTTTCCAGTAACGGAATTTCAGTTCTCCAATATCTCGGAGAAATCCTTAACTGGTGGAGGTTGAGTCTCGCGAGGAAACTTGACTTGGATGAAAACCTGCGTCTTGCATCCAGGACAACTTTTCTTAGCATGCTTTCGCCTTTTGAACTTGAGAAAGGCTTGCAATCCATAATATCGGAGCAGGGGAAACTCTCCAAAATTCGTATCAACGGAAAACCTTTGCTCCACCGCTTTGCCTTTCTGAATTCGGAAGGCGGAAAACCTCTCGGACTACTATGTTGGATTTTCGACGAGGTTGAATTCGCTAAATCTTTTATTGAAAGCACCCTAAAACAGTTCTTTGAGGGAAAATTCGGAAGATTTGAATTAGCGGTAGTATCAGATTTTGGTGACGTATTTCCCCGGACATCCCGCAACCTCAAGATCCTTGAAAAAATCGGAATCCGTTCAGGAACCTGGAATGCGAAGGAAGCAAAGATTATTGAAATTCAAGGAAATGAATGGTTAATGTGTACCCTGGTTCCAAGGTTTTTAGGAGGTTATCGGTTAATCGGATTAATCGAAACCGCAATCCTAAAGAAGGAAAGCAATTTGGCTTCTTTCATCCTTGGGTTTTTCTTTCTTTTCAGCGTCTTTCTATTACTTTTTTCAATTATTTGGCTATCAAACGGAATCATTCGGCCGATCAAGAAATTACTCCGGTTTGTACAAGAAATTTCAAACAAAAATTATGATTTTAAGATTGAAGAAACCGGAAATGACGAGCTTGGCCAACTTGCAAAAACTTTCAATTCAATGGCCCAAGGTTTGCTCTCCCGAGAAAAGGCGCGGGCTTTTGTATCAAAAGAAGTCTGGAATGAAGTTAAAAAAGAAGATAGATTTTCTCTCGCGCTTGGGGGAGAACATCGCGAAACCGCGATACTGTTTTCACACATTTTCAACTTTAATGAGGTCTTTGACAAATTGCCATTACCGGAGTCGGTCGAATTCTTAAGCGATTTTTTTGATCAACTAAATTTAGCCTTTTTCCTACAAAACGGCGAATTGGATAAATGCATCGGAGAAGTCGCCATGGGTGTTTTCCATCTTATCCCCGGCGAAGTTCACCCCGCCAAAAGAGCCGTTAGCGCGGCTTTTGACTTGCGACATCGCCTTGAAACGCTAAATGAAAATCGGTTGAATTCAGGAAGAGTGCCGGTTCGCGTTGATTTTGGGATTCATTTTGGCAAGGTAATCTCGGGCAAAGTCGGTTCGCTTGATGGAAGAATTGATTTTACGGTTATCGGAGACGTCGTAAACACCGCTTCCAGGATTTCAAGTTTTGGAGAAAATTTACCAAAGACGTGTATCTTGATTTCCAAGGAGGTTAAAGAACAAATCGGACCTGGAACAAAAGTAAGGGAATGGGAAGGCGTAAGACTCAAGGGTAAATCAGAATCTTGCGTTTTATTTGAATGCTTGCGCGACCAGGAAATATAAAGCAATTCAGCGGGGTCGCGGTAAAGGAATACTTTGGGTAGCCCCTTGAACCTGAGACGGCTTCCTGAACGTTAAACCGGTGATTGGAAAGTCAACCAAAAGGTCTTCATTGCCGTCAACCTCGGGGGGTTCGAGAGGGTTTTTCCCTTTTGAGAGCACCAGAACTAATGGGTTATCGTGATCGGGGCAGGTTCCTTCCTCATCTTGCTCGTAACCGCATTCCGGGCAACGGTAGATGTCCGGGAGATAGGCTTGATTCTCCTCAGGTTCCTTCAGAAATAAATCTTCTTCAGTTTGTTTTTCCTTTGAAGAATCTTTTTGGGAAGAAGATGTAGGAAGCTGCTTTTTTTTATCGGCTTTTTCCTTCGAACGAGAGCTGCGGGATTCTCTTGAACTTTTTACCTTGGTTCTCGGGTTATCAGGAGCGGATGCCCCTAACAGCTCCACTGAG
>JACPTH010000422.1:3902-13699 GCA_016192885.1 bacterium
TTGAAGATAGTCCAAAACTAATCTTAATGGTTGGACTTGTACTATTCGTGCTCTTGAACAATTTCCAAGATTTCCCCGGGAGTTTGGGCTTCCATTAACGCGTTTCTAAATTCATCGTGTCGTAAAAGCCTGGATATCTTTGCAAGGAGCTTAAGGTAATCCCCGCTCGATGAAAGAGGCGCAAGAAGAACGAACATTAAGAAAACGGGTTTATTGTCGATCGAGTTGAAATTAACTCCGTTTGTAGAACGAAAAAATGCAACCGTTACGTCATTTATGGCGGTACATCTGGCATGCGGAATTGCCACTCCTCCCCCCACTCCGGTGGTTCCGAGCTTTTCGCGCTCGACGAGAGCGTTTCTTAAACCGTTGGCGTCCGCGACATACCCGCCAACCTCAACCGCTTTTACGATGCTTTCTATTACATCGTCCTTGCCTTCCGCTTTGAAATCTAAAGCAATCAAATTCCCTTTTAATGCTTCAACTAATTGCATTAATTACTCCTATTCATTCATAACTATGCGGCAACACAAAGTTCATTATACCCAGAATTCCAAATCTTGGCAATTGACAGAAACAAGTCAAAATCAGGGAAGGGTAATCAACAAAACTTGAGAAATGTCCCCCTTTACCAAACCTAGTAGCATGCGGTCTCCCGATTGAAAACGTCCCATTCGTTGATAAAATTCCTCGGATGAAAAAAGCGGTTGATTGTTTATTTGCTGGATAATATCACCAGGCTCGATTCCAATTTTCTCGGCAAGGGAACCCTCCTGAACGGATACTACTACGACTCCCCTTGAAACGCTTAAGCTATAACTTTCTTGATTTCTCTCATTCACCGCTTCCACGGTAACTCCTAGAACATTTTGCCTGAAAATCTTTTTTGCGGATTGCTTTTCTTCCGCGGTCAGCAAAACTTTCAAAGTTTTCCCCTTGCGAATAATCGTGAATTCAAGGGTTTCACCCACGCCGTGCCGGTTGATTAGTTCTTGGAATTGCGAAACTTTCGCAATCGGTTTCTCGTCTATGGCGGTAATTACATCTCCGGGCATCAACCCCCCTTTTTCCGCTGAAGAGCCTGTTTGAACATCGCTTACCAGTACCCCTTTTTCGGGAATTCCAAAGTATTCGGCTAGCTTTGGGGTCACTTCTTGGAAATGAATTCCAAGAAAAATGCTTTTTACCGTTCCAAATGCCAACAAATCTTTAACTATGCGCTTTGCCGAGCTAACGGGTATGGCGAATCCAATACCTTGCCCGTAGGGAATAATTGCGGTATTAATCCCGATAACCTCACCCTTGGTATTTACTAGCGGCCCTCCCGAGTTCCCAGGGTTAATTGATGCGTCGGTTTGAATGAAATTCTTATAGGTGTTGTTTCTATCAACGGAAAGTTCCCTTCCGACGGCTGAAATAACTCCCGCCGTGACGGTAATTCCCAAGCCGAACGGGTTGCCAACGGCAATTACCCATTCCCCGACTCTAACGTTGTCGGAATCGCCTAGCGGAACAAACGGAAATGCATCTTTTCCCTCGACCTTTAAAACCGCTAAATCACTGTTTTTATCTTGGCCGACTATGCTTGCTTTTAATTTTCTTCCGTCCTTCATGGTAACCAGGATTTCATTCGCTCCATCAACAACATGTTGATTTGTAAGTAAATGCCCGGCGGAATCGATCAGAACCCCTGAACCGCTTCCGCGTTTTGGAATTACATTGTTTCTAAAGCCTCTCATGTCTTCGTCAAGAAAATGGCGAAAGAATTGGTCGAAAAAAGGGTCGCCAAACCCTTCAAATTGCCTTCTCCTGACATAGTGAACCGAATCTATGGAAACCACCGCCGGGCTCACTTTTTCCGCAAGATCGGCGATTAATGATGTTCCGAAAAGTTCAGGAGTTCCGGCGTTTAAATTAAGACAACAAAAGTAGAGAAAAACGGCAAAAGTGATTTGAAAAAAACGTTTGAGCAATTTCGCCTCCATGTTCGATTGAACTTTCGCACTTTTTTGCCAGGTTTTGCGGACTTCGCTCCCAGACTTCGTTTCGCTAACTAGGAATGATAGCATTCATCAAAAAACCTAGCAAACGCTTTACCCACCACGCTACTTCCCATAAATGTCAACCTTTGAGAACCCATCAATATTTTCAAGTTTCTTTGCAATCTTAAACCAAATTACTCGGCGCTGGTTTTAGCTGACAGCTGATAGCCGGCGGCTGATAGCTGACGGCTGAACGCTTACAAATTTACTTCGGCTTTTCCTGTTGTATGATTCCGGTTTGGTCCATTTTTATCCCCATTTCGATTCTATCAATTGCCGGCGGATGGCTGAAAAACCAAAAGACCCGCCAAGGGTGAGGAAGCAGGTCCGAATGATTATCGCGGGCAAGCCGAATTTCCGCATCGACAAAAGACCGACCAAGCCCGGTGAGTGTTAATGAAGTATGATCGGCTTGTCGCTCAAAATACTGGCTTATGTGGGCTTCAACGGGGGAGAAAAACAAGAATCCCATTAGAGAAATTAGCGAAAAAAACGGAACGTTTGAAACGTTCCAAAGTTCCTTAAGGCGGAAAGAAGGTTCGGATAGTAAAAATGGAAAACCAAACCAGAGAATGAAACACGCGGCGGCGGTTCCCAAAAACCCCAATATCAAACCTTTAAAAACATGATTATGTTTCCAATGACCCACTTCATGGGCAAAAATAAGAAGCGCTTCGTCAACCGTATGATTTTTTATTAAAGTGTCATATAAAACTATCCGTTTTTGAGAAAACAACCCGGTAAAATATGCATTCGTGTGTTTGGAATACCGGCTTTCATCAATCTCAAAAATTCCCTCGATAGGGATCTCAACTTTTTTTGCGAGTTCCATTATTCGATTTTTAAGCAAGCCCTCTTCAATAGGCTTTTGTTTGTAAAAAAGCGGGGTGATAACGTGAGGCATTAAAAGGGTAACGGCAATTCCAAAGAGCGAAGTTACTAGGGGAATTAAAATTACCCAACAACGCTCGAATGTTCGAAACACCCATAAAACCAAAACGATTCCGACCGCTTGAATAGTCCAACTCACTAAAGAGCTTTTAAGATACCTAAGGACCCATTCTCCCTGGGTCATATTAGAAAACCCCATCTTTTTTTCGCAAAAATAACCTAGATAATAATCAAATGGAAGGCTGGCCAATTGCATTATGAAAAAAAACGCAAAAAGAAAGACTATGCTTGGCAACCAAAACCCGTTTCCAAACCACGACTGGATACTATTATGCAAACGAGGAGACAGCCCGGCGAAAACCAAAAGAAGTAAAATAACCGCCTGAAAGAACGGTTTAGCTACCTTTCCGGAAAATCCTTCCCGAAGGTAAGCCTTTCCCCTTTTTATGTCGGTTTCGGTGAAAAAGCGAAGAACTTTTTCGCGTTGGAATTCCGAGGTATCCCCCTGCCAAGCTAGGTATAGAAACAAGGCGCGCAGCGCAACCCACGCGAGAAAGACCACCCCAAAAAGGCGGATAACCATTATTGTAAGGTGTTTCCAATCATCCAAACTTTTCCCGATTCGAAACCGGCGTTTTTGCAATCAATCGGAAAACGGGTTCTTCGAGTTTGAAAGTTGGTTTTCAGAGTTAATTTCCACCGGCTTTAATTTTTGAGGTTGCGATAAATCTTTGCTTTGAGATGTAAACCCAAAAGGAATTTCTTCAAGGCGCTTTACGGTTTCACGGTTCAAAAAAAGCTCTTCAGATTTTGGAGCGGATTTAATCATTTGAAAACAGTCGTTTGCAAGTTTTCTAACCGCCTCAAGCTCTCTTTCAATTTGAGGAACTTTGCCGAGCAAATTTGAACGAGTTTCATGAATTGATCTGCACATTTCTACAAGCTTTCGAAGCGCGTATTGAGGGTTTCTGTAAGGGTAGAATGGTCGAAGTTTTTCAATAAGCTGGGAAAAATAACTTCTAAGCGCGGGGTCTGAATTCATGATAGATTTTACCGCTTGATTTACCGTGGAAAGAATGATTTTTGAATTTTCATCATAAATTATTGGCCCGCAATCCGGGTGATTGTAGGAAAATTTGGCCATAACTTTTGCTCCGGGTCTCCAGGAACCGTCTTTATTGGTTAAGCTAAAGTTTGAATCTTCTCCGGGTGTCCCGTAAGACCAACTCAAAACTCCGGCATATCCTTTGGAATAAGCCGCATTTAAATAGTTGTCCCAATTCTTTCCTTGCAGTGCGTCATCCCTTTCTTTTTTTGCGGGACCGTATTCACCTAACAAACATGGGGTGTTTCCAATGTTTAAATCTTTCACGTGAGGTATCCGTCCTGCGTCATTATAAGAATGCCAATCGAAAAAATCTAAACCCAATCCCAGAAACTTTCCCCTTTTGACATTTTCATAATCGTTCCAGCCTGAAGTCGCGGTGACCTTTACGCCAGGTACCCCCCCGTGAATGGCGCTTGTACAATCTTTGAGGAAAGTTCTCATCGTATCCCAGCTAACGCCTCTCCACTTATGGCTTCCGGTCAAAATGCTAAATTTTCCGACAGCTCCGTCGACTTCATTCATAAGGTCGATGGCGAAAAATGCCGGCGACGTTGAATAACGTTTGACAAAGGGAATTAGGGCATTTTTAATGTAACTTTGGCGTACCGATTTATCGGAGAGGATGTTGAGATGTTTTCCATTCTCATCCTCGGCGATGAGATGGTTCAAAAGGCTCCAATAAATCGATAGCTTGTTCTCAAGGGCAATGGCCATCAGGGAATCGCAATTCTCCAAGAATTTTGGGGAAAGGCCGGTTACCATTTTGTCATTTTTGTCGAAAAGAAGACCCTCTTGGGCTTCGAAAGCCCAAACTCTAACAACCCTACAACCCATTCTCGCAATATCCGAAAAATACTTTCGGCACTTTTCTTCCGTAAATGACGGGTTCCAACCCTTATGGGCGACTCCCAAATCATGGCCGTAATCTCCGTCAAACCAGGCCAAATTCGTTCCGAAAATAAACCAACCGTTTATTCGATTTCCGCAAAACGCTAGTTCATTGAATGAGCTGATAAATAACGTTAGAAAAAATACCACCTTAAGATTTCGAGAAATCATACCCCCCCCCTAAATACAGCTTTCCAATTTGTTTCAACACTTAAATATAAGGTCAATTTTAACCGTAAAAACTTTTGGTGTCTAGTGAGTAATCCGGCGGTTGGTGGAATTTTTTCCAATTCGTTGCAGCGCTTCAAATAATATGTTAGGATATTCAAACATGCGGGAATAGCTCAGTTGGTAGAGCGTCAGCTTCCCAAGCTGAATGTCGCGAGTTCGACCCTCGTTTCCCGCTCTCAGAGCCGCTTTCCTCGCGGAGAGCGGCTTTTCACTTTTAAAATGAACGTCGAGAAAGAAACCGTTTCAACCAACGGTCCCGCAAAAAAGCGCGGTCCCCCGGGACTCCGATTTTGGTGGACGGATGCGGTAATGATTGGGGTAGCCGGCACAATAACTTGGGGGCTTTTTTCGGAGATCGGAGAGTGGGCACTCCTGATACCATTCGTGGTCGGGAATTTTTTTCTGTTCTGCAACATCTTTCTTGTCGGAACCAGAAGAGAAATGTTTTGGTCGTTGACTTTCTTGGTCAACTTCCTGATTTCGGTCGGTTACGCGGGGTTTTCCCCAGCCGACCTTTCTTTGGTCCAGGTTCCAATTACTCTCGGGGTGATAATTCATGCAATCCGCGACCCGAATTATCACGGATGGGGTTACTCCCATCTGAGAAAAACCTCCTTCCCGACCTAACCTCCGAGGGCGGGTTGAAGGAATTCCTTACGTAAAGCTTTTTTTCAAGTGGAGTTTCAAGCGGCTACTCTTTTACCGCGCCTGAAGTCAACCCTGAAATTAGCCATTTTTGCGCGACCAGGAAAAACAAGAGAATTGGCAAGGTAACAATTACCGATCCCGGGGAAAGAAGCTCCCAAAAACTTTGCTTTTCGGAAAGAAACGTTTTCAATCCAACGGCTAAGGTCATTTTATCGGAATCGAATAAGAATGTGTTTGCGAACATGAATTCGTTCCAGGCGGTAATGAACGAGAAAAACCCGGTTACCGCTATTCCGGGAAGAGAAAGGGGAAGAACGATTTTGTAAAAGGTTTGAAAATGGGTTAGTCCGTCGATAGATGCCGCTTCAATAATGGCTTTTGGAATAGTATCGAAAAAACCTTTCAACATCCAAACGCAAAACGGAAGGGAAATCGTGCAGTATGCGATTACGAGACCTAAGTAATTATCTAATAAACCGAACCAACTTAAGAGGCGAAATAGCGGCAACAAAAGAACCGCCCCGGGAAACATTTGTACGCACAAAAAAAGATATAACCCCGTTTTTCTCCCGGGAAATCGAAATTGCGAGAATCCAAAAGCAGCGGTTGCCGCAATAAACAGACCTATCACGGTCGCCGCGGTAGATACCAAAATGCTGTTCAAAAACCACTTTGGAAACGGTGTTTTCGAAAAAACATCAATGTAGTTTTGAAAAGTTATCGCTCCAGGAATTATCGACATTTGATCGCTTGAAATCACTTCTTTGGCTTGAAAAGAAGCTGAAAGGATCCATAAGAAAGGGAAAACCGAAAACAGGGAATAAACGATTAAAATCGGATGAAACCACCAACGCCCTGAATTTAAATTAAACATTTTTCAGGTTCTTCCCTTCCTTTCTTCTCTTTCTAAGAGGCTTGAATATCTCGAAGCAAAAGAGAGCAATATGGACAAAATAATGACGGCATATGCCGCGGCGCCTCCATAATCTCCGTGGGTTCGAAATGATTTGTACGCAAACGTCACGAAAATGTCTTTTTCAATCGCCTCGTTTCCTAAAGTAACAAGGTAAATGATATTGAACATGTTAAAAGTCCAAATTACCCCCAAAAGAACGGCGATAGATGCAACCGGCTTAAGGCACGGGAGCGTAATGTTAAGAAACTTTTGCCAAGTGTTGGCTCCATCAATTTTAGCGGCTTCGTACATATCTTCTGAGATGTTTTGAAGCCCTCCCAATAAGGTAATCATCATAAAGGGGACTCCGGCCCAAACATTGATAAGAATACAGGTTGGAAGCATAAGGCCGGGGTTACCCAAAAAATTTATCGCATTGAAGCCGGCAACTCTTAAAATTCCATTAATTAAGCCGTCCGGATAATTAAACATAAAGCGCCAGGAAAAAGCCGCGACGAAACTTGGAACCGCCCACGGAACCATTATTAATAGGCGATAAACAGTGTTTCCCCTGAATCTCTTGTTAAGCATCAAAGCAAGGCAAAGTCCGATTAGAAAATGAAAGAAAACGTTGGTTGCCGTCCAAAAAATTGTTTGCCAAAGCACTTTCCAAAAATCCGAGTCGGTCTTTCCAAGTAGCTCAAAATAATTCCTTAAACCTACGAAACGCGGGCCTCCGTCGGATAATATCTTCTTTCTTCGCTCAATCGATTTGCTTATCAACCCGCTCAATTTTCGGGCTAAAATCTGGGTTTGCGAGGCATTTGCCCCCGGGCTTCCCGAACCGTCGAAAATCAAGGCATCCAAATACGATCTCCCAAAATTATCCGCGGGAAGTTTAGAATATAGGGCGGCGATCGGATTCGAGGAAACGCTACTCAGCAAAAGCTTTTGCTCTTGCATGGCAGCTTGTTCCAATATTGAATCATTCTCCTTTTGAGCTTTGATTTTGGTTTCCTGTAGGTTGGTCAATTTGCTAACCGCATCCAAAAACTGTTGAAAAAAAATTCTTTTTACTCTTCTTCTAAAAGACACCTAATCGCCTTCACTGTCCTTTGTTAATTTTGATTTAATGAATTGAATTTCGCTTCGCAACTCTCGGATTTCCTGCTTGAGTTTCGATATCTCATCCTTAAAATCACCCGGGTGCCCAAGCAATTTTCGCCACTCATCGGCTACCTTACCCATTGCATCTTCCGGGCTTATTTCCCCTCGAAAGGCTTTTTGAAAGAACCTTGTAAAATCGGAATACAATTTTCCGCCCTCCGGTATCACAGGCCTATTATTTGAAACCTGAAGTTGTCTTTCAAAAGCCTGCAAAACATCTCTGGCAACGAAATTTTTCTTCATTAAAAGGGAAAACGCCTTTTTCTTTGTCGGAAGAAGGTTATTTCGCAAAGCAAACTCGACTTGAACCTCGGGTTTTTCCATGAAGCAAACAAACTTTAAAGCCGCGACTTTGTTTTTGCAATTTCGCGAAATCACGTAATTATGGCCTCCCACCGGAGACCCGAAAGCTTTTCGGCTTGGAATAACCGCCACGCCAAAATCCGAGGGGTTTCCCCCTTTTGAGGGATTGAATTCTTCCCCTGAAAGCGCGTCTGATACCGCCCAGGGCCCGTTAACAATCATTGCATACTTCCCTGATTTGAAGCCTTTCATGGCATTATCATAATCGTTGGCAAAATCAATTTCCGATGGGGCGAGGCATAATTGGTCTTTTAACGAAATAAACGCCTTTAATCCCGAAACGGATTCATTGGAATCAATCAATATCTCTCCTTGCTCGTTAATTAATCCGCCCCCGAAAAGCCAAAGCCAAGGCTGGAAAAAGTAGGAGTCCCCGCGTAGAAACAAAGCCCAATAACTTGAACCTCGGGTTTTTTGAAAGGAGTTTACGAGCAAGGCAGATTCAATGAAATCATCGTAGTTTTTCCACGTCTCCGGCATCTTTACCCGCCCACGAAATAAAACTGAGGCATCAGAAAAGATTTTTTTGTTGTAAAATAACGCGAGACAATCAGTTACTTGCGGCAACCCCCATAGATGTCCCCCGAAAACGCAATAGTTAAGCGGAGCGGAAAGGAAATCTTCAAGGTCGGTTTTTTCAACCATCTCTTCAAGCGGGGCAAGGAAGCCAAGTTCGGCGTAAAGCGGCGTCCAAGCTATTTCGCAACGAAAAATATCCGGCGCGACATTCGCGCTCGCCGCGAACTCAAATTTCCCTTGTGCATCGGAGAATGGAATAGAATCAAGTTTAACTTTTATATCCGGGAATTCCCTTTCAAACAAACTAACCATTTCCTTCATCGTTCGCTGTTCATCCGGCCCCATCGTATCCCAAAAAACCAATCGGGTGATTCCGTTAGCAGGAAAGGTACATAAAAAAAACACACAGAAAATTCCCAAGAAAAAATTTAAGTTTCTCGGGAATTTAAATCTTTTAAAGTTACTCATCGCAAACACCCCTAATCGAAATATGCTATCCAAGCCACTTTCGAGCTTAAGTTATCGCATACGCTCCGAACCCCTCTTTTTCAAAGAGGGGAACTTTTGAATGGGATTTCGCGGCCAATTTCGATTGAGAAGATACCGATGCCTCAAATTGGGATAGTTCTTGTTTTGATCTTTGATTTTACCATGACCGTGATAAAATGTTATCATCACCGTTTCCAAAAAGGGTTTTCTTGGAATAGCTTAAAAAAATAGAGGTAAAGCCCTTGATTCCCGCGCTAAAGAAAAAGCGCGAAATCCGCTATGTCACTCTTTTCAGAATTGATTTTTGATTTCTAGGAGGTTCAATGACGTCCCCTCGCATTAAACTATTTCTTTTCATCTTGTTGTTTATTACCCCATGCATGAGCATTAATGCCCAATCTTCAGATTTGTTTCCATTTAATTTTTCGGTGACATCCCTGAAAAACGGGCTTAAGGTAATATCGGTTCCCTTTCCAAGCCCCGGCGTTGCGGCTTTTTTGACCGTAGTTCGCGCGGGCTCAAGAAACGAGACCGAAGAGGGGTGCACCGGGTTTGC
>JACPTH010000423.1 GCA_016192885.1 bacterium
CCCCTGGGGAGAAACAAATAGATTGTTGGTAATAAGAAGATCTCCGGATTTATCATCAATGGTCAGCCCAAAATCATTGTATTCGAGAAAATTGTTTCCCCTGTAATTTGCGGTATCGTTTTGGGACGACGTGACCCCAAGCGGGCAAAAGTAAGTAGTGCAACCATCAAGCGTAATTCGCGTGTTTCCTTGAAGTAGCATACCTAAATCGCAAAATTTTACGGTAACGCTGGCAAGAGAAAGATCTGAGGTGCTGCTCGCAGAAACGCCGGTTGAACAAGAAATAATGTCAATTCCCGAGAAAGTACCGCGCGTTTGTAAAATGGAAAGGCCAATGTTTGCAAAACCGATAGTAACGTTTGAAAGAACGCTTTGATCGTTAGGAGCACGATTAAAGAAAATTCCTCCCCAATCTTGGGCTTTGGGGGTTGGGTTGGAAGAAGTAAAAATCACCGGGGGATCATTCGGAGTTCCGCTTGCAATAATAGCTCCCAAAACACGGATTTCGACTTTGGATGGGTCCCCCCTCCTAAGAGAGTCGTAATCCGCCATTTTCACGACAACCCCAGGGTCAATTCGCAGTTTTCCGGTGGATTGGATATCTATATCTCCGGCTAAATCATAGGGGCTATTTGATCTAACCCATGAAACTTCCTGGGTTAGATCTCCAGGGCTAACCATGGATACGATGTCCGAAGAACTACCCTCATTTCCTGCTTGGTCAACCGCCGAAACTCGGTAAAAGTATTTTTTTCCCGTCACAAGCGCAACGTCAACGTAACGTTCGCTTCCCTTAGGAACGGTTACATTGTTTATTGCGGAGAAACCTGAGGGGGGGTAATCGCTTCGATAAACTTTGTATCCGCGAAGATCCGGTTCGGTGTTACCCACCCAAGAAATTGTGATCTGATTCGGTTGTTCGGTAAGGGCTGCCGCAATTCCTCTAGGAGTTTCGGGGGGAAATGTGTCCTCAAGAACGCTTTTGGTTATGAAATTGCTTATAGGTGAAGTTTCTGAAGGACGATTTTGTCTGGCAGCTACGATTTTGAAAAAATATCTTTTTTCAGGTTTTAGATTTTGAAGGGTTAGCTCATGAACGGTTGCATATTGTCTCTCGGGTTCCCGAGATGTTTGGCCGAAAGATTCGGTTTCCCCATACTCAATTACCCCATTCGTGTAATCGGTGGTTTTCCAAGAAACGACGGCGTGGGTTGCTGAAAGACTTTTAACGGTAATGTCCTTGTATTCAAAACTTGCGGTCTCTAGGACAACGTTGTTGATCACCGAGATGGACTCCGAATAAATGTTGGCCCTAAATGTGGCGGCTCGGTACCCCGGTTTTTCCACAATAAAAGGTTGCTCCCCGAATTCCAGACCATCCACAAATGCGGTTCCGGAGCTATTTGTAAACCCCCATCGAGTTCTATCGAAATACCAACTTACCAAAGCCCCTTCGAGAGGCAAGCCGCTCTTATCTACCACATTGGCTTGTAAAGCGCCTAAACGGGATTTGACGTTA
>JACPTH010000424.1 GCA_016192885.1 bacterium
GAAAATCTCCAAATCTATCCCTTTTACCGTCGGTTGAGTTGCGCCCTCATAAGATTTAAAAATTTTCTTCAATGTAACAGCAGCCATTTTTGCCTCCCTTGCTTTTACAAAATATCATTCAGACTGACCGGATCATTTTGAGGGGTAGGTTGGAAAACTAGATGTATACCATTTTTCACCAGGTTTCTCAAATAATCTCTGTCTTCTTCATCCAAATGGAGAGCTTCAAAAACTTCCTGTTTCCCGGGTCTGGCATGCATTCCCCCAATGTTCAAGGTTTCAGACATTAACCCCGCATTAAAGCAATGCCAAGCATCCTTGGGGGAAGAAACCAAAACCATTGACTCGGAAGGGAGTTTTGGAGAATCCACAAGCCCCTGCGGATCTTTAAATTGAAGAGAAACATGAGACGGAACTGACATTAGCATCATTTCTTGGCGTATGGAATCCGCTGCAACCCGCTCGTTAACTACAAATACATGATTCACTTTTAAAAATGGAAGCCACCCAACTATTACCTGCCCATGGATTAATCGATCGTCAACGCGAATAAACTTCACGCTTTGGCTCATAATCGGCATTTGAAAATCGTTAAAAAAATCTTTCATGAGAAAAAAATTCCGGGATTTTCGACAGTGAAATCAAGTTTTTCGTTTCTGTTTCTCTTCATAAAACTCTTTCAAGTCAAGGATGCCTCGGATAGCTCCCGCCCTGACTTTTTGAGATAAGGTTTCCAATTCAAGGTTCTCCCTGTGTTGAATCGCTTCCAATATCATCGGCAAATTTACTCCGGTTAGAATTCGGATTGTTCCGATGCTAAGCAATTCGGTACATACATTGGTGCAACTACCCCCTAAAACATCTGTAAGTAGAAGGCAGCCTGAAGCCCTGTAGGGCTCAATGGCCGAAAAAATTTTTGAACGGAGGGTTTCAATTGATTCTTTGGAAGAGAAAGAAATACCGATAAAATCTTTTTGCTCACCCATGATGAGTCTTACGGTTTCCAAAAACTCCATCGCCAATTTGGCATGGGAAACAACAATGATGCCGATCACGGCTATTCCTCAAGGTAATGTGATAGAGTTTTTGTAACTGAAAACTCATAGTCTACATCCATTCCGGGAATTCCAAGATTTCCAAAGACCCCCATTGCGATATCTTTACCTTTTATTGCAAGGCCGATTTTAAGCCCGCCTCCGGCCACGGAAAGAATCGGGCTATCGAAAGATCGAATAATTTCTTCAACCAACTTTGCAATTCCATAGCGATTTCTAGGATTAACCATTAATAACCCGCTTTTCTCAACCGCGCCAAAGGTGTTCCGAAGAATCTTATTTTTTAGGTTATCCCCGCTTCCTCCCGCTCGTGTAATAACCGCGCGAATACCCTTTTGTGAAAGAAATGTCACCAAAGCCTCGTCCAAATCGTTACTCACAGTACAACATAAACCCGCGGCTTTCCCAAGGGAAATTCGCCCATCCTGCATTAAAAATGTTTCAAAAAATAATTGCGTCATTAGCCCAAAAACTTGAAAGTTTCGATTTTTAGGAACACTGAATCAATTTTTAACAAATTCCACATGCCATTATAGGGTTGCAGGGAATCCATGTCAATAAACGAAATACTGAAGCCGGCGCATTTAATTCTTGGAGATTTACGCTTCAGGGCGAATCATTTCATTCGATAGGTTAGGCAATACAAAATTTGTTTAATAATTGTGGAGAAAAATGATATCAAAACATCCGAGCTTTTGATAAAATTAAGGCCCGTTAAAAAATTGCTAAGGAACGGTTTTTATGGCCCCTCAAAAGTCTTTTGAGAATAAGTTTTTCCTTGCTGACGTTATCGATTCCCCGGTATATGAACCAACCGGAGAATTGGCTGGAACAATTATTAATCTAACCATAATGCTTGGCGACAAATACCCAAAATTACCCCAGGTACTCATTCAAACGTCGGTAAATGGCGAGAAAAGACTTGCTTCACGAAGTCAATTTAAAGATTTTTGTTCCGAGAGACCGATTCTTTTAGTTCCTCCTTCCGAGCTTTCGCGAATCGAGGAAATTCCGGAACAGGTTCTTGTAAAGAGCATTTGGGATAAGCAAATTGTTGATATTTCTGATGCGCGAGTTGTTCGTGTAAATGATCTTGAGATTGCGGAGCTTAAGGGAGAATTACATTTAATCGGTGTTGATATAGGGATTCGAGGCCTTTTCCGGCGTATGGGTTGGGAAAAATGGTTGTGTCCAATCGTTGAAAAATTTAGAGGCGAGGTAAAAAATGATGTTATTTCCTGGGATTTTGTGGAAAGCCTTCCAACCAATTTCTCGCGAATTAAGCTTACGGTTCCCTCTCAAAAAATAAAAGATCTTCATCCTGCCGATTTGGCGGATATTCTAGATGACCTTAGCGTACACGAAGGCTTGAATTTCATTAAAGCTTTGGACGATGAAACCGCTGCGGAAACTTTGGCTGAAGCCGAAAGCGAAACGCAACTTCAAATCATCACTCACATGCCTTCCGAAAAAGCATCTGACCTCCTCGAAGAAATGGAACCAGACGAAGCGGTCGATATCCTTCAAGATTTAGATAAACGCAAGGCTGAAGAGATTCTCGAACACATGGAAAGAGAAGAAGCCAGTGAGGTTCGAGAACTTTTGAAACATGAAGAAAATTCGGCCGGAGGGTTGATGAGTACCGGTTATGCCACAATTTATGACGATTTTACAATTGCTGAAGCCTTTTCATACCTAAGGCTCGTTGCCCTAGATCTTGAAATTATTTACTACATTTACGTTTTAGATCGAAAAGACCATCTTCGAGGGGTGGTTTCTATTCGCAATTTAATCGTTGCCGACCCGAATGTCCAAGTTGTAAAAGTAATGAATGACAAGGTAATACATGTTTCCCCTGAAACATGCCAAGAAGAAGTGGCCAATCTCATTTCAAAGTATGATTTGATCGCACTGCCTGTAGTTGATCCTGACTTGCGAATGCTCGGGGTGGTAAGTGTTGATGATGTCATTAATTTACTCATGGATCACATGCCAAGAGTTTGGAAAAGAAGAGCTCTCTCCAGCTAATCCCATGAAACTTTCCTTTAAGCGTGTTTGGGTTCGGGTTTTGCTCCTTCTTTCCATCCTAGGTCCGGGTTTAATAACCGCAATCGTCGATAACGATTCAGGCGGAATTGCTACTTATTCTCTCGCTTGGACCTTAATTCCCATAACAATTCTTCTTATTCTAACAATGGAAATGACGGCAAGATTAGGTGCTACCACAGGGCAAGGTCTTGCGGATCTTTTCAGGGAACAGTTCGGGGTTAAAATTACTTTTTGGGTTCTGACTTTGGTTCTTATTGCCAATGCGGGAACGGTTTTAAGCGAATTTTCCGGAATTGCAAGTTCAATTGAAATCTTCGGAAACACCCTTGGATACGGAGCGGGATTTCTTCGATTAAAATATATCCTTGTCCCCCTTATCGCTTGGGGATTATGGAAGATTGTCACCGAGTATGAATACAAGAAGATTGAGAAATTTTTTTTGATTTCCATTGTATTTTATATCGCGTACCCTATTTCAGCATACCTTG
>JACPTH010000475.1 GCA_016192885.1 bacterium
GTCTTTTTTACGGAACTCGTGGGAGGAATTTGCAAAAGAATGGCTTCCGGTCTATCCGGATATTTTGCCCTAAAAACCATCTTTCCATTAGGATCTGCGTTGATTAGAATTCCCCCGCCGTTGCTTTTTCCGTAAGCAGGAGTCATTCCGATATCGATGCTAACCACATTCCCCTCTATTTTGTCGATCCAGCCTGGATGACCCAATGCTCCTACGGTATGGCCAAAAACCACTCCGCGAATACCAAAAGTTTTGAAGTTTTGTTGAATCAAGCTTGGGTTGTTCCACCATTCGCGGATCCATAATGGGCCTTTTTCGTCCATCATTATTCCCTTTGACCATGATTCGGATTCAACCGCATCACGAAAATCCGCGGCAACATCTGACCGGCTTCTAGCAGGGTCAGGAAGCCCTCCATGAACGAATAAAAACCCGTTGATTATTGCGAATAAAGGTCTACGTCGAATCCAAGAACCATAAAGCCCGTTTTTCGAAATGGCCTGGTGAAAATCCAAGCCGGCTTTAGTAAACGAATCAATAGTATTTTGATAATGCTGTTTTTTGGGCGGTTTCAAAGTTTTTGCCCACTCTTCAACGGTTCCGTTTAACAAAAGGACTTCATGATTCCCTAACACTGAAACAACCTGCCCCCCCGCTTCTTTTGCTTGTATTTCTAGATCCATTACTCCGTCGTAAACTTCCTTGGTGTTTTCCCCGCGGTCGTTCAGATCGCCGACGAAAACGAGAACATTTTTTCCGCCGGTCCAGGTGAGCTTGAACGAATCCGGAGATAATCGTTTAGCGAATCCCAGCGCTTCCAGGGAAGCGGCCATTTGCGAAAAAGCTCCATGTACATCTCCAATGGCGGCGACCCTTGGAGCAAATGGAATCTCGATCCAGGGCGGGTCTTTTACCCAATCTCTCCCAAAAAGCGGAGAAATAAAAACCAACGCAACAAAAAACAGAATCGGAAAAGCTAGTTTTTTCCCTACTTTCACATTAACCTCCTAAAATGTAAACCAACGAAATTTATTACTTGTTCCTTGCTTCTTTTGTGCATGCTTCTTCCACCATATCAATCGACGCAAGAAGCGGGTCAACAACTCGGCCGTTTGTCATTTCCCAAATCCCTTGCAAGGGTTCGGCCAAAACCCAAGCACCATTTTCAT
Source organism: bacterium (assembly GCA_016192885.1). Lineage (GTDB taxonomy): Bacteria > Muiribacteriota > Ozemobacteria > Ozemobacterales > Ozemobacteraceae > JACPTH01. The sequence goes on from JACPTH010000475.1 coordinate 1,170, forward strand.
CTTTACTTTTTCGAAGGATGGTTCCCCTAACGGGGGGAAAAAAATCTAAATTGAACTTGTAAAATTAACGGGTACAAACTCGCAAATCGCTTTGATTATACTTTCCCCCATCGTATCTTGCAAATTTATGTTATAGAAAAATCGAGCTTAATCAATAGCCCTTTTGAAATCAATTTAAATAGTGTATTCTAATTGCCATGTCTGAATCACCTTCCTTGAATGACACTTGGCCCAAAAACCTTGAACTACTTGGATGGCTCAGATTCTGCCTTGGTGAAAAAGATGAAGTTTCCCGAAAGCTTGCCCTTGAAGAGATTAGGACGAATAGCCTTTCTACCGAGTTCATTCAAGAGATTGAAAGAATTTCGGGGAGCGATCCGTCAAAGATGTGCCGGGATTTGGCCGCGGACCTCCTGTTTTTTGAAAGTAAAAAAGATGAAATTGAAACCATTTCATGCGGTTTTGAAACCACCCCGCAAAATTTTCGCAATCTTTTTGAGAAGGCGAGCCCCCAATTTAGGAAGGCTCTCCTTAGTGTCCCATGGAAAAGCCCGTCCTCAGAGCTTCTAAACATTTGGAGAGATCAACTTCTTTTCGAAGAGTTTCCGGAAATCGTGGCCATTGGTTTGTCGCTATTAGCAAAGGCGGGAAACAAATCAGATGCGGGTTTGGCCCTTGCTTTCTTGGGTTCAACCTCACCGGAAATTGTGAAAGGAGCGATCGACCTTCTATTCAACCAAGACACGCAACTTTTAAAAGCTAATCTGGCCGCTTCTCTTTCCCATTCTAACCTTGAAATCCGTTTTCACGCTATTCGCGGTTTAGCTTCAATCGATCTTCGCGAGGCCCTTAACTACCTAAATTACGCGATTGAAGGGGATGACCCTTTAGTTAGGCGGGCCGGAATCGCGGAGCTTGCGCAACTTTCAATTCAAGAAACCGAACCTTCATACATTAGGGTACTCGGTCTTGAAAACCAACCTTTGCTCTTGGTTCTTGCCGGGGCTGCCCTCGCGTCTAACCCAAAAATAGATTTGCCGCCGCATGTATTTGACATGTTTCTTTTGTCCAAGGGAATAAAAAAACATATCCTGGAAATGATCCTGCGAAAACTGGTTATGCGAATCAAAGAAAGCGGAGTAATAACCGGTTCGGTAGAGGATTACCTTGAAACTTTAAAGCTGGAATTTCAAGATCGCCGTCTCGATCTAGCAGTCGGGTTGATTATTAGAGATCTTCGAAGCCCCGAAATCGAAGTTCGACGAACGGCGTTGGAAAAGGTGATTCCCATTTCCTCAGATCAAAGAATTCAAAATGCTCTTCGAACGCGTGCCAAGATTGAAACCGATAAAGATTTAAAAGAACAGGTTCTCTCTCTTTTGGAAGAACCGGAAAACCCCTCCGAACCCATAGAAAAATCCCCTGAAAAACAAATGAAGCCTATGGAAAGCTCTAAATTGCCGGAGGCCCACACGCAAGAACCAAAGGAAGCTACAAATCTTTCCTTAGAGAAAGAACTGCAAACTGGGAATTTCTTTCAACTTCCAATAAACAGGCAAATTGGTTTGCTTGCGGCAATCAACACCCGCGATCGATTTAGCGAATTTCGCGAAAGCTTGCTAAATATTCTTGGGAAATCATCTGACCGCAGGATCATCGTAAAAGCCCTAAAACNNNNAAAGAAGGAGCGCTTCAATACCTAAGATCGATGCTTTTATCGCCGGTAGCGGGGGTTCGCAGGAAAGCTTTAACGATCGCCCCCCTTCTCGATTTCCCATCAATTGAATCCATTCTTCTTACGATTCTAAAGAAAGATCCTCACCCGGATATTCAATCGCAAGCTGGTTTTCTTATTGCCTCCAACCCCACCGAAAATGGCATAAAAACTCTTTTTCAACAAACGCACCCGGATAAAATTCAACCATGCGCTGAAATGGTTGAATTATGGGAAATGGCACGCCCTACCGCGGCAAAGTTCTTCTCATGCGATCCCGAAAAGATTGACTCTTTCCTGGAAATCGCCCTGGCCAAAGAGTTGAGCTTTCAGGGTGGGGCCGAACCTTCATACGCATTTAAGAATGCAATTCCTCAACAAGAACGACTTCCGGGAAAAGATTGGGTAAAATTGTTTTTTGACAAATACTTGATTGATGCCCTAGGTGTTTTCGCCCTGATGTTTTTCGCCTTTAACTTCATTGAAAGCCGATCCTTCCCCGGCATGAACTACCGCAAAAACCCGGTTTCACAAAATGCTGAAATTGAACCACATCCGCGAGTCCCGGAAGTAAGTTCGGGGCTCAACCCTGCGAAACCAACCAAAGAAGCTTGGGTAGTTTTACGGGGAACTTGGACAAATGATTCCTTTCATTCAATTGCGGAATTGAAAAGCAAATTGCGGAAAATTTTTGGAACAAAAAGCGAAAACTTGTCGGATGAAATTAAACAAGATCTTAAAGACGGACTCGATCGATTTAAGCAATTTAGGAGTGAATTTGAAAATTCCATGTCACGTTTAAACCAAAGTTTAAAAAACCTTTCGTCCGAGCTTCTTCAATCAAATTTTAAGACAAGTCTGACATTCCAGAATAAAGAAGAAACCATGCGAAAGATAAAAGATTCTCTGAATGGAATGAAGACCTCCAATGACCTGGATTTCAATATTATCAGAAATTACGCCGGTTTCTTTGAAATTCCCGGCGAGGTGAAGAAGCTTTTTGAGGAGAAAAAAAGTTCGATCTGGCGACAAGAAAACCTTGATGAGATGGAAAAACAAATTAAAGCCCTTCTGGCAAAGTAAAAAGAATTTTCAAAGAAATTTGATTTCCCCTTTTGTTATAATGTCAAGGATACAATTTTGGTCATCCCCTTTCGGCAAAAATAATAATTTATGAAAGGGGTTCGATCATCCAGAGCATTCGTAAATTATTTTCATGCAAAAGGAAGAAGCTTCTTTCTAGATTGAATTGAATATGAATATTTTTCCCGGTTTCAAGAATGGGCAAAGCATGTTTCTCCTAATCCTGGTTTGTACTTTATTCGTCGGCGGGTTGTTTTTAGCCTCTAACTTCCTTGGAAAAAGCCAAGCGCAGTTTTCGTCTTTCGCAAGCGACGAGCTTATTGCCATCACTCTTGCGGAAAGCGGAATCAATATGGCTGATGCCTCGATTCGAGACGAAATAAACAGTTTCAATGGCGATTGGAATTCAATCGTTAAATCATTTGGGAACACTGTTCTGGCTGGCGTTTACAGGCCAATAATACTATCTCTTTTCGTCGATATTCCCCTAAAGAACAATTTTTTGCAGGAATGCGAAGAAATTGAAAAAGAATTAAACGCAATGCTCCCCCCATGGAAAGTCGATGTAAAATATCGGATTTCCGGAATAATGCCTTTAGGCGGGGCAATTGCCATCGGTACCATTATCAAGAGATGGATGCCCTTTATCAATATCGAAAAACAAGGCACAATTGAAATTATCGCGACGGCCCATAACCCCCAAACGGGCATGAAACGCATGGTTGCGGTTGAGAAGGAATTCAAGGTAATCGATCTTACCCCGCCATGCTCGCATTACACCTTTGTTTACGATTCCGCAACCCCAATGCTTGGGGCAAGACCTTTCTATTTGGGCTCAGATGAGGCCAATTCAGAAAGAAACGTAGGGGATGCCAAATTAGCCGCGCCAAAAGACCGGGATGACCCCGATGCGCTTCTTAACGGCGCTTTCGAGCCATTCCCGCTTTCGACCAAAGGATACCTTTCAATAGAAAGTTGGGATATCGGACAAGTTTTGAACATGGAAAATTTTAATCCAAGCGAAGCGTTTCTTAAAGCTTTGTTCCTTCCCAAGGGGCGGGTAATGCTGCGCGGAAAAGATTCTCCAAAGATTTGTAAAAACGCCAACATTGTCGAGTGGCTAAGCAACGTAAAACCTCAACAGTATTACTTTACTCTCGATCATTTCTATTTCGATTTCCCCACAAGAAAATTGACCGTGGATATTCAGCGGCTTTTCCAAGAATACTATGGGAAAGAAGTTGGAGACCAACTTTTCGGCGAACTCCATGAAGGAGCGATTTGGGGAATCAAGGTTCCCGCTCAAATCGATTTCCCGCACTTTTCCTTCAGCGAAAACATGATCAATGATTTCGCGGGAGTTGCGCAGATCTTTCTAGGCGGAAACTACCCCGCGGAAAGAACCCTGGGAGGAGATCAAGCAATTAATGAAAAGTTAATGGCATTTTCTAAGGAAGTGTTAAAATCGTATACAGGCGTAGACGTAAAATGGGATTGCAGCCAGGAGACAATTAATGCCGCCAAGCAAATTGAGGGGATCAATCTAGGCGAAAAGACTGAAGAAATTGTTAATCTCCTTCAAGGCCTTTACGGAGAAAAGGGCGGAATAGACAACTACGACATTTGGGAATTTCTCATGGCCCCCTACGGGAAGGGCTCCGCCACGGCCAATCAAACCGGCGCCGTAAGCAAACCCGATAAAATGGGTTCGACCACGGTTGCGAACGGTTGGTCTCTTCCTGTGCTATTTAGAAATAACGGGCATTTCTGGGGTTGTCTCATTGACCCATCTAGCGTAGTATCCGGAATATTGAATTTCAGCCCCAAAGAACTTGCAAACGATATCAGTACCGATTTATCAAAAGGGGCTAAGCGATTCGAAGAGTTCAAAACTTTAACGATGAAATCCATGGAAGCCGGAAAAGACCTTGGGAAAGCGGCTACCACTAAAGATTTTGGGAAAGCGACGAAATCTCTCAAAACCCTCACTCAACTTTCAATAAAAACGGGGGGGGAAATTTCAACCGACCTAAATAATCTTGCCGAAAACATCGTACTAAACCCCGTCCTCGATGGCGGAGTTTCGGTGGTCCTTAACACTTTTCTCGACCTGGTTCCAAAACAATATCTTGAAGCGGCGCAACAAAAAATCGTAGGCGATATTTCCGGAATTAAAATCATCAATTGTCTTCTTTTCCCAAGAATGGAAGGAAAAATCTACTCAGGTTGGTACCAGATGTCGGCCTGCCCCACCGGATACTGGACTGATACTAACGCGGTCGGAGTCGGAGTCGCAGGGACCGGCGGCGGAGGCGGAGGAGCCGGCGGAGGAGGAAGCGCGGGAACGGCCGGAGGGACCGTCGTTCCGGGAGTCGGGAACGCCATCGGAGCGGGCGGAGGGGTGAGCGGCGGGGGTTCCGGAGGCGCGGGGAGTACAGGCGGTTCCGCCGCGGCCGGGGAAACCGCCTTAAGTTTCCCTTTTGATATTCCGATTCCAATTCCATCAGCGCAAGGTTTAGCGGAAATGCTAACCCTCATCGCCATTGAATTGATGGAAGACGCCTACCTTTTGGCGCATGAATGCGGCCCAAATGGCAAGGGCCCCGATGAAATGCTTAAAAGTT
>JACPTH010000521.1 GCA_016192885.1 bacterium
ATGGGTACTGTCGCACAAATCAAAGCCTTCGGCGGCGTGACGGGTTTTTTGCCGATATGCGTAAGTCCTGGCGGCGATCGCCTGCGCCTCGAAAGCGGCATGGGGGGCTTTATGGCCGATTTCGGACGGAACCACCCCTCGAAGATATTCTTCGCATGGAAGAACGTTTATTGCCTGAAGACCTGACCCATTAATGCAAACCTTCAAAGAACCCCGATATGGGCGGCAATTACGGCGGTTGGGACCGATCCAAGCATACCTAGGAGACTTTCCTACGGGGGAAAAGATAAGGGGATGCGTTGAAGTTGCCAGGGATTTGTGATTTACGAAAATTCTCATTTTCCCGGAAACCAATGTTACCATTATGTGGCTCGCTCGCCCTGAGTAAACCGCGGAATTTGCTGAAGAATCGAAAATCTCCACCATTTCATCATGGGGGACAATTTGAAAAATGTTGGGGAATCCAAGTTTAAAAAGCCCGATGTTTAGGGTGTTATTAATCTGGGGGTGAACGGGGAAAACTCCAAGAAAACTTGCAAGCAAGACAACCGCCAAAAGAATTACGGTTTTACATGATCGAAATCGCATTTTAATTGTTAGTAGAGCTTTTCATATGGCCCAAATTATTACCCAACTTTATACACGCATGGAATTTTAGTCGAACAACTTCACCGTCGGGTCAAAAATCCCTGAAGCTTCGATCAGAATTATATCACCCATTATTATCGAAGTATTTCCAAATGAAGAGACCAGCCAACAAATCGGCTAAGCACTTTTTTGCCGCTGAATCTCTATCGGCTTATTCCTGAGGAGATTCAGGTTTTTTTTTCGCGAATTTTGCTTCCCACTCGTCTCTTAAAGAATAGTTTGCTTTTTGAATTTCCCTCAAGAAATCATCCTTGAATTTAAAAAACTGTAAAAGCAAATCATGGAACTTAAACTCCTCCATCTCCCATCCAGGTTCCGCTTTGAAGCAACTATTTCCAAGAGGGCGGCTCAGCGAAAAAAAAACTTTGTCCGTTTCCCTGACGAATTCAAAAAAGGGTCCATCCATTGCGTCATTTTCCTTAAAACTAAAACTTACTTGGTTTTTTCTCAGAAGGGTATTAACAAGCTTTTTAAGGTGGGATATCCATTCGGGGAAACAAACGCCATCGCGGGGAGAATCATCAGATTGAACGAAACCCATAAATGGAACGATCCTTCCTTGAACCGCAAAACTTAACTCACCATGAATATCATTTTTGGGTTCCAATTTGAACAAGGGAAGCTGTTCCAATCGGTTTGGAGGCGTTTTCCCTCTTTTATGAACCCATAATTTTCCCAAGAGGATGTTGAAGCTAGAAGCGTGAAAAGGCATGAAACTTGGAGATCCTTTTCAACAAGCGAAAATAATTCTTTTTCAAGTTAAAACCAGTCTATAGGTTTTAACCGAGCGATGCAATTCACAACTTATCGCTTTTTCGGCCTTTTAGTAGGATGCCGCTTGCAGCATCAATTCCGCATGCGCCAAGGCGCATTTTACGGTTCTTTCGAAAATTCACCTCGCAAAAAGGTGCGAAAGTTCACTGCCTGTTGCAGTATTATCGAAAATTTTGATAAAAATGAGAGAGGCTTTTCGGGAAGAAAAAATGGGGGAAAAGGGTTAGAATGGCTGCTGAGGTAAAATGCCCGCAATGCGGGTTCCAGGTTATTTCCGGTCAGGAATTATGCCGGAATTGCGGCTCTAGGCTTGTGGGGAGCACAAATTGCGTCCAAGAAGATCATGAATCGGCCGGAATTTCCGCGACCGGGGGGGAGCCTACAAAACCTGTGAATCTTGAAAAGGCGACTCCAAATTTGAACAAACCACCCAAGTCAGAAGAAACCCAATCCCCTCCAAATTTCGACCAAGCTTTTTATTTGAAGGAACCTCTTCCTCAAGAGAAGGTGAAGCGCAGGATATTTACTATCATTGACTTTTTAATAATTATGGTAGTTTTCGCCGTTCTTGCAGCTATAGCGGTTCCAAATTTTAAATGTTACGCACGCCCGCAATCTCGCGAAAAAGCCTGTTACGCTAATATGAGGGTAATCCTGGGCGCGATTGAAATGTACAACATGGACAATAGCGCTTGGCAAAATACAATGAATTCTAATGTTGAAGGACAGCTTGTTTCCGGAGGGTATTTGAAAAACCAGGTTTCAAAACCCGACATTAATTGTGATTACGGTGCAACCGGGGATCTAACTCAATCGGGGAAGGTGGTTTGCCAAGAACACGGAACCGTAGATTAAGCGTAAACGGAATCTTCAAATTTTATTCCCCAAAAATGTTTTTAGTTTATGGATTTGTTTTTCTTCATCCCGGGTGGCGGAGTGGTGCTAAGTTTTGAAAGCGATCTTCTGGTACAATATGGAATGTAACCTTTCGACGAAGATTTGAGATAAGCATCCGGAGCCTTTTTCAGTGCGTATTCACAATTGAAAACCGGGAGACCCGCGGCTTTGTATCGATCCAAAAGACCTATATAATAATCTACAAGGGAAGATTGGTTTTCATCATCAAACCCGTTTTTTTGGTTCCAGTCATCGAAAGCTGTGCCGTCATACCAGATTGCTTCTTGAGCTATTCCGTCTATTATAGAAAATAATTCCGGATGTCCCTCGCACAAA
>JACPTH010000522.1 GCA_016192885.1 bacterium
CGGGTATCTCAATTTCAATTTGGAAACAAGAAAATGGAAACAAAACATTCCCAATAAACAAGCTAAGAGAAACTGAGGAAAACTGTTCAAAAGAATTGATAACCGGAGAAAAAATTGAAAAAAGCGAAGGGCCGAAGTTCAAAGCCAAAGGGACTTCGCTGACTAACGGAAAACTAAGAGCTTCTTTCTTTCCCTCGTTGCTTGTTTCGGGAATTCCTTTGGGCTGCGCGGTAAAAGCTCCTTTTATCTCACCGGAGGCAATCGGCAGGGAATAGAAATCCATCAATGGTTTGGTAAGATCTACTTGGCCCTTTTGCAATTTTTCACAGATTTTGGTAATGGAAATTGCCTTCTCAAACAGGCCTTCTTCTTGATAAACCCTGTTTACTTGGAAAAGAATAGAGGAAATGTGCTTTGAATCGGCTTTTCCGCCAAAAATTCTATGGTATTCCGAAAGATTTTCAAAAAGAGATTTAAGAGTTAAAACCAGGAAGATCTCCTTTTGAAGAGACTCTATCGATGGGTCCGCTTTCCAAGCCTGTTTTAAAAAATCAAGGGAAATTTCAAATTGCCCAAGATCTAAGTTGACTCTGCCAAGATGAGCCAATATTTCGGCTACGTCCGGAGCCAATTGAAGTGCACGTTTCAAAGCAATCATCGCTCCATTAAGGTTGCCCGCTCTATATTCCGCCCATCCGAGAGTATCAAGATAAGACGGATTATTGGGTTCTATTCTTAACGCCCGATTTGCCATCTCCAAAGCCTTCTCAGAATCTCTGTTCATTTCTGCGAGAAGATAGGCAAAGTTGTTTAAAGCTTCCGGCGCATCGGGTTTAATTGAAACCGCCTTTTCGAGGAAGGAAATGGCTTTCTCATGTTTCTTGGTGGAGTAATAAAGCGTTCCTAAATGATAATATGGGTCATAAACTCCGTCTTTCATGGAAATTGATTTTAAAAGTTCCTTTTCAGCTTTCTCGAACTGTTCATTTTTGAAGGAAGCCCAACCAAGACTATCATGAAATCCGGGGTTTTCCGGCATCGCATTAACAGCATCCTGACATAGTTTTTGCGCTTCCTGCCGATGAAGACCATATTCAGCATAAAGATATCCAAGGTTATTCATTGCGAAAGGATTATTGGGTGAAA
>JACPTH010000523.1 GCA_016192885.1 bacterium
CGGTCATGAGATCTCGAACAATTTTATGGAACTCGAGTGAAAAAATTGAAACCGAATTGCAGCACTCTCCGCAATTATCGCAAGAAGTATTCGGCAATTCCATGTGTATTGTGTCGATAATCGACATCCCAAAACTCCCATGCTCCGCGGAAGAGGCTAGAACCTTCCTGAACCTTGATTCAAAATGCGAATCAATTTCAGAAATTGCTCTTTGGAGAAATTTGGAATTCACGTCAAATTTCATCTTAGAAAAAAGATGGGTTTATTAAAGACAAGCAAATCAATGGGAATTTACCAAATGCTAAAAACCTGAAATTCCCCGCACAAAAAGAGAGAAAAAATCGAAAAAAGAAAGGCTATTCTTTTGCTTTTGCCATACTGACGGTAAGAGGGCGGCCATCCATTGGTTGCGAATTAAGACCTGCAATGGCTGCATTCGCTGAACTCTCGTCCGAAAATTCCACAAACCCATATCCCCTTGATCTTCCGGTGTGGCGATCGGTTACAACCCGGGCGGATTCTACCGACCCGAAGCGGCTGAACTCACTTTGCAATCTTTGATTGTCAACAGAAAATGGTAAATTCCCAACAAAAACTTTAAAGGGCATTTTTATCCTCCAGGAGGGTGAAATTTCTCTTTGCGGACTGGTTTTTCCGGCCTCCCCGCCAAGAAGCTGCCTCCATTCTGCACCACCATCCCAAAAAATGCAAGAGGTTTCAGAATTCAAACTTTCGAAGGCCAAAAAAGCGTGATTACCAAAAGAATCAAAATGCTGCGTGGATAATTGATTTCAAGCATTTCGTTGGATACGGTACCCGCATCAATTACAGCAATTAAGCAACATGCGCCAAGGCGCACCCTACAACCATTATAATAAGTATTTTTCATTCAACCAACACCCTTATGAAAAAAAATGGTAAAATTAATAATCTGAATTTCGAATTAAACCCACTCCGGGAGGTAAGGAATGAAATTACATTATTTGAATTCAACCAAAACTGCAATGGGGGTTTTTGTTTTTTTCTTCGGGTTATTTATTGCTTACGGGGCCGGGCAAGTTTTTTGCCAGGAAGTATCCTCCTTTGTTCCGCCCAAGGACGTCAAACACGCGGAGGAATTGGCAAAATCATTTTTTCAAAAGAAGTTGGACGAACCTGGTTGGATGCTCTACGCAGGTGAAAAACGGCCTGAGATTTCGACAACCAAGCTAATTAAGGAGAATGAAAAATCCTTTGAATTTGAGATAAAGTTGACCCCTCATATTTTTCCTCTCAACCCAGCTTCAAGTAAGGACAAAGGGTCTATTTTCCATATTCTTGTTTCAAAGGCGACTGGTAGGTTTGCATTCGAAAACATTGGTACCGATAAATATCTCATATCCCAATATGCAAGTTTCACAAGGTGCGCGCCGTCAATTATTCGCTTAATGAACTTTCTTTCAGGGAAGGCTCTTAAAGAGTCAAAATTAGATTTTCATTGTGAGGCATACGGACGATTTTACTATTGCCTTATTCCCTTTTTGGGAAACCGTTATTTGGCCAGGATTCCTGTTGACCCAATAAAAACCAAGCTTCCCGAATGGGCTTTAAAAAATGAGGAAAAATTTGAAACGGGAATGGCAATTCGGATGTTTTGTAACGCATTTCCCGTGCAAATTTGGCCCGAAAATTTTCTTAAATCCCAAGCTTCAAGAGACCCTGATGTTCTAGAAGGTATTAGTCTTTACCCGGAATTCGCCCAAAGCCTTGGCATCACCCCGGATCCAAAGATTAAAGGGTTGAAACTTGAAGGTTGGGGAAGACATGGTTCCATGCATGCCCAAGATTGCGGTGAACTGTCCTGCGCGGAACTTCTTTACCAAATTGGTGAAAAAGAGGGTTGGCTTTCTTCCTTCAACAGAATCGGAATGATAGACGTAATGGCATTAGGTTCTCCTAACCCCGAAACCTTTTTGGTTGTTGGGTTTGACGCTACCTCCATTCACTCTTCACCGATTTGGGGCCGTACGATTTCAAGAACCTTTTCCATGGGAGGGAAAGAATACCCGAGCATGGCGAACTTGGTGGTTAATGGGGATGTTTTGGCAACCGCCGTTTGTCGAAAGTTTGCCGGTCTTAGAAACTTGTTAAAATCTGCGGCAAATTCCGGGAAAAGCGAAATTTCCTCAAAAGCATTGAAGATCGTTTCGGAATTTTAATCTTTATTTTGATTTCCTAATAAAGAAGCGATTCCAACACGATTTCTTCCGCTGTGTTTGGCGGAGTATAAAGCTTCGTCCGCGAGTTTTATCATTTCCAAGGTTGTTTCAACGGGGTTTTTGGGAAATGAACTGACCCCAAGACTAATAGTTACCTTTAGTTCCCCCTTGGGGCCTTGAAAGGCGGATGATTCAACCCGCTGGCGAAGGCGCTCGGCAAATAAACTCGCCCCATCTTCGTCGGTTTCAGGCAAAATCACCGCGAATTCTTCTCCTCCATATCGAGCCGCCACGTCAGTATCGCGTATCGATTTTCGAACGCAGATTGCAACCTCGCGCAAAACAAGATCGCCTGTTTGATGTCCCCATGTGTCATTGAATTTTTTGAAATGATCGATGTCGGTCATGATAAAGGAAAGGGGTTTATCATAACGCTTGGCTCGACGAAATTCCTCTTCTAACTTTGCCTGGAAATGCCTATGAACAACGAGACCGGTAAGGCCATCAATCGTCGCCAAGTTGTACAAACGAGCGTTTTCGATGATAACCGCCGCCTGATTCGCCATGAAAAGGGTCAATTGAAGGTTTTCTTGATCAAATTCACCGTCGGTCTTGTTCACAATATTCATTACCCCAATAAAGTTTTCTTTTACCTGTAGGGGAACGCAAATTAGGGAGGAAACCAAAAGATTTTGCTTGGAATAAGTTTTAAAGGCCTTGTCCTTGCGAGCATCTTTTATTAACCTTGGTTTCCCGGATAAAAATACTTCCCCGGCAATTCCTTCCCCGATTTTAAACTTCTCCCGAATTTCAGGGTTAAGGGTTGAAGTCTCCCCGCCGGACAATACTACCGCAGCTTCCACTAAGTTTTCGTATCTGCCATCCAAAAGAAAAATCGAGCCTCTTTCCGCGGAAAGCGCTTGTACCGCCCGTGATAAAATTGCATCTAAAGTTTTTGAAACATCCCCCAAAAAATTGACCGCTTGGCTTACCTCATTGACGATGGTTAGCTCTCGAATTCTATGCTTTAAGTCGAAAAAGAACTGGATAAGCCTAATTCCAGCCCACTCCGCGGGTAATAAGCCTACCACCGGAAAAACCTCTAGAATGAAATCAAAATAAAAAAGTACCAAACACAAAACAGAGTATCCAAAAACATAAAACACTGCTAATAAGTTTCCAAAAATCCCGCCTACCCACCAAAGAAGAAAACCCATCCCAATTGAAAGAAAAAGTATAAGAAAATCCGCGCATAACGGGCTCATTCGCCGAAGAAGACGGCCGGACGTAACATTGTGCAAAAAGTTAGCGTGAATTTCCATTCCGGCGATGGGGCCAAATGGGGAAAATTTGAGATCCTCATGAATTCCCTTGGCACGAGTGCCAACAATTACCGCCTTCCCCTTAAAAAAATCAAGGGGGAAGCTCTCGTTTAAAACATCGGAATATGATTTTTGATCGAAGTAATCAGTTGAAGAACCTGCGTAATTCAAAGAAAAAGAGGTAATTGGTTTGGTTAAGTCCCGGTTTTCAATTCGCTCGTACATCGGAATTTCGATCTTCCCTAAAAAAAACCGCCCGCCGGAGCGAGAAATCGATTCCCCAAGATATTTGACTGCAATGGAAAGCCCCAAAGATGGAATCAGCTTCCCCTCAAAAGGCTTCTCCAGGATAAGATTTCGGATAATTCCGTCGCGATTCATCGTTTGGTATTCGACGTCAATGAACCCCTCGCCTATTGCACCTCTTCTGAGCAACGGAATTGCTCCGTCAATAAATTCCATTTCAACCATTTCGCAGCTTTGAGGGTCCAAAACTATTCTTTTGTTCATTACCACAGGCAAAATGACGTTACCCGAATCTTCGATCGAACTGAGGAACTCTTGATCATCACCTTCGCCAAAAGATGAAGATTCCTTGAACATTATGTCAAAAACGACAACTTTCGCCCCTGATTTTTTAAGAATTTTTAATAGTTTGGCATGAGTGGCTCGTGGCCACGGCCAGGAACCCAAATTCTGAATGCATTCATCGGTTATTGCAACTAAGACAAGGTTATGCGGGTCGGGCAATTCTCCCCGAATCCTAAATTGAAAATCTCGAATCCGGTTTTCGATTTCGGTAAGAAAACCAAGGTGAAAAAAAAGCAGGGAAAACAAACCGCCTAGAACCGCAATTAAAAATTCGTGACTTTTTCGAAATTTTCCCTGACCGCGAAGGATAAAGTACATTTAAAGAGTCTGAATAAAAAGATCCGGAAGAAACCCATCAGGGGGATGGGCTTCTTCTTCGCTAAACAAATTATTGGGTTTGAACGTTAGAAGTAGTCGGGGAACCGGAATAGTCAACCGGAACATTTGGATCCAATGCAACAAGTTCGTTCACAAGCTGATAGCCGCCCTCTTTAAACACTTTTTCCTTGGCTTCCTTTTCGGAAAGTACAACTATCAGATTTGCCTCCTCGGAAATTTCCTGAAAACCTTCGACGATTTCTTTAAGTGCGTCTAACTCGGAATTTGCTTCCTGCAAAACCTCTCGCGGTTCCTTTACCGTATAATCAATTCCGAGAAAGCCGTCACGGCTATTCGTGATTGCTTTGTTGGCAATACTAGCATAATTATTTGCTTCCTTCATGTATAACGCGGTCCATTTTCGGAGCTCCTCGCGAGCCGGATAAATTTCACTCAGCCAATCGAGAAAAGTCGAGCCTTTTACGTCAAGAAAAGTTCCTTCGTCCAAAAACTTCCGAAAGGTTTGATTTTTGAATTCTTGATTAAAGTGAGCTGCTGATACGGCTTCCTCTCGTTCCTTCCCAAGGGCGAGCATCAGCTTGGCGGTATCTAGATTATTCTTTAGGGTCACGTTAAC
>JACPTH010000524.1 GCA_016192885.1 bacterium
CTTAATTTGAATCATTTTTTGGAAGGGAGTGAGCCATTTCAAAAACATTTTTTGGGGAATTTTAGGAGGCATTACCGGAGATTGGCACGGTTCCCACGGGCTTCCAGGGATCTTCAAGAAAACGGGAAAGCGGGAAAGTTTCAGCCATTTATTCGCGCATAAGGTTAGGGCGGTTTGGTAAATTGATTGGTCAGATTTCATTACCAATAGGAAAGCCCCTAGCGGATTTTTTACCCGGCCAAGGAAGTCCCAAACGGCTATCCCATAATTACCCCCTACAATTACGGGAAAAGCTTTACCTCGGAAGTTAGCGGAGAAGAGTTCTTCATTTATTCCGTCTCCGAATACAAGTTTGAGACGATTTAACCATGTTGAAGAAACTCTAGGCGAATTCTCGATGTCCGGATTGCTCGATGATTTAGCCAATGACAAAAGAAGCGAGACAATAAAAGCCCCCCAATCCTTTTCAAATAGGTGATGCCCGCAAAGTTCGCCAAATCGGTTTGCTTGGTTACCATGAAACCGCACGCCCCAAATTTTCACTTTGGGCGTTCCTGAAATTTTTGAGCCTTTAAATGCAAGACTTAGGCTTTTTCCAAACTCATCAGAGCGGTCATGGGCCGGAAACTTAGAGAACCTTACTTTTAATCGCCTGGCCATTTCTTCAACCCAAAAATTCGGCCGAACCATCCTTTGAATTTGCTCCACATGGGTTGAAGATTTTTCCAACCAATCCCGTTTTGCTTCCGCCTTAACTTGTTCTCTCTCTTTTACGGCATCAAAATGAAAAATTAGAACCGGAACCAAACTCAGGAAAAGAGGTAGGAATAATGGGGCAATTCGATTGGAATTAGCGCTAATGGTCAAAAGATAGACAAACCTATTGCTAGAAGAGTCAAAACAATAGTTTGGTAAAATACCCTTTTTCTTACCGTATTTTCTTTCATTCTATTGTCTTCATGCACCTCATGATCTTCGTGGGAAGCCGAGGTTAAGTTTTCAGCTCCGGAAATATTCTCCTCCGAAGTGCCGGGCGATCTTTTCAAAGGCGGTTTATAGGCCAAGTCAAGAAGATTTTTTATTTCAGGTAATTCTTCAGGCAATCCCGGAACCTCCTCGCCTTTTTCCACCTTCCGTAGATAGAGACTCAATGCGTCGGAACCGGTATTTAAATCTATACCTGAGGAGTACCAAGCCTGAAGCGCATTTTCCTTTTCTCCCTTTTCAACTAGAAACCTCGATCGAATAATTTGGTAATTTCTTGGGCAGAAAACTTCATCTTCAGGATCATCTTTCCCGTGGTTTTCTTCGTAAGCTTTAAGAGCCGCATCAAAATATCGGAGGGAAATTTCTCTATTATTTTCCAAATTGTTTCTGTAGCTTTTAATGAACCCATAGATGTATCCGATTGCCGCGTACAACTCATGTAAGCGTGGAGATTTCTTGTTAAAAAAAATCCCCCGTTGCAAAACCTGAATTCCTTCTTTATACCTTCCCAAATAAAAGGATAGGTTTTGACTCAAAATGCCGTATGCGTCTATATGCTCGGGTTCAAGAATCAGAGCCAATTCAAGCATCGGCATAATTTCGGTATTTCCGGCATAGGAACCCGAAAAAAACGCCTCTTTCATTTTTTTTGAAGGGCCAAAATGCATGTACTCATCAGCCGTTAACCAAAGATAATCCGCGAAAAAGGCTCGAAGTTGCCTCGGAACGGCTTCAAGCACAACCGCGACGGGATGCAAATTAAGTAAAACAGATTCGGGAAAAATTTCCGGATAATCGGCGATCAACGTTACTTTAAAAGTAAACGCCAGGGTCAACAAAAGAAATAGCGTAATAAAAACCCTTGGATACTTCAATTGATTTATAGTTATCACAAATCGCGGCGGGCGAGGAGTTTCCCTCCAAAAGCTAAATACACCGAAGAAAGAGCTAATGAATACGCAGTCAATAAAAGAAGAGCGGAAAATTGAAAGGGAATTTCGTGAACGACCATGGTGCGCAATTCGTAAAGGGAAAAATCGGGTAAAACAAAGGCTATTGCTTCAAGCAAACATAAGTAAAAAAAGCTTCCTTTTTTGTCAAAAAGCATACGAAGAATGTCAAAGCAATGCCCCATTACATAAAACAAGCTTCCCAAACTCATTACAACTATTTTAGATGAGACGGTTGAAAGAAACAAAATAAACGACAAAAGGAGGCACTGCTTTAGGAAAATAAC
>JACPTH010000033.1 GCA_016192885.1 bacterium
AAATCCTGCTTGAGGTTCAGGGGATTCGATTAATACTTCGTGCGCTCCTACCCCATTTATCATATCGTAGATCCCGATCCCAGTTCTATCAAGATCGCCCTCAATCTGAAGGGCGGGAAACCTGTTAGGAATCACTCTCATTTTCCAACCGATTTGGTTGGGGAGGGTGTTGGGTTCTCTATAGGATAGAATTTCAGGGGGGGTTTTGGATTCTTGCCCGGGGCAAAATGGGCAATCACCCAATTCAGTTTGCTCTTCGGTAGTAGTAAAATCCTTTGGGCCCTTGGCTTGTTCATTAAGAACTATTACCCATCGCTTTGTGATGGGATCTTTGCGAAGCTGGGGCATTATTTTCTCCTACAGGGTTCAATCAGTATTTCGAAGGTTAATTTAAACTCCGGAGCAATTCGTCATCAAAAAAAGAAACTCGGAAGTTATGCTGAAAAATGAAACCCGACCGGCGAATCATTCATCTATATTTCAAGGTTTTTATTATACACCTTTGTTCCCGCCAAAGCAATCAACCGAACATAGCCTCACGGTCATTTAATTCTCCGAAAACCAGATTTCTCATTGCATTCGAAATGACAGATTGGGGCTCAAAATCAGCAAAGCCGGCATGTCATTTCGACCAAAGGGAGAAATCTCATAAAACCTTTCTGGAAAGGCAAAACCAAGCATAGCCTAGTTAGCGAAAAAACGGCAACTAGCTTCAATAGCAATACATTTTGATTGATCGAAAAAAGAAAGGGGAAAAGCCTGAAAATCAGAAAGACTTAATGAAGTATCCTTATAAAACCCACCGAATCAAGGCAAATGATGGGAAAAACCATGAAAGCCGCCCATAAGAGTAAAACCGTCCATTCCGAGAGAGCCAACCATGCATCCATCTGAAATTGATCGTTCGGAAGAAGTTTCTTCCGGATTTCATAGGGAATAATTCCACGCCAAATGAACCGCTCGTTCATTTTCCAAAAAGCGACTTGAGTTACTACCAAACCACAAAAACCTATGATTGCTAGAAAAGAATATCCGAAAACCTGTTGAATCACTCTATCTCGGCCCTGATTTATTTGATGAGATATTAATCGGCATTGGAATGCCTTTGCGTAATCATAAGAAGATCATCTAAATTAAAGTAGATCTCCATTTATTAATGACAGCAAAGGTTAGGGTGAGGTATATTTCGATTCAAGTTTTGTTTGGATTGAAAAAACTTCGTTCGCGGAGGCGGTCTATGGCATTACCCGCTAAATTCAAAGCTGGGCAGATTTTAAAGCACATTGAAATTTCAAATTCAAGGCACTTTATCGTCGTAATTTACGATCTTCTTTTTGAACCCGTCGATTGCATAGTAAATGCAGCCAATGGCGGGCTCTCTCATGGAGGAGGGATTGCCGCGCAAATTTCCATCGCTGCGGGAGAGGCATTAGAAATTGAGGGGAGCGAATATGTAAAGAAAAAAGGGATGATCCCTACCGGAGAGGCGGTCGTAACGAGCGCGGGAAAACTTCCGTTCAAGGGTGTTATCCACGCGGTAGGGCCGTCAATAGGTATGGGAAACGAGCTTGAATTGCTGGTTTCCGCCGTTTATAACTCCTTGTTGCGCGCCCACGAAAGAGGCTGGAGTTCAATTTCATTTCCTGCTATTAGTTCCGGGATTTTTGCGGTTCCCAAAGAAATTTGTTCGAAGGGTTATGTTTTGGGAGTAATCAAGTTCATGCAGGAATTTCCGGATTCGAACTTGAAGGTAGCTAGATTGTGCATGCATCAATCGCCTTTGGTTGAATTTGTGATTAAGGAAATCGATAAAAGAATTTCCGTTTTTATTGAACTTTGATTCTTCTCATTTCGTTTTCAAACGTTAAAAGAGAAAACTTTATAGGGAGGTTTACATGTATTTTAAAAGTGTTCTTCTTCTCGCAGTATTGATGCTTTACTCTCATGCGGTTCGGGCCGAAGATATTGGGTTCGTCGAAAAGTTTAGCTTAAGCGATGAACGCTCTATTCCTTTAAAGCAGCTCATTCCCGGCACCGAGGATTATTACTACTTTCACTGCCTTCAATATCAAAACACCGGGCAATTTGAAAAGATTCCGGAGATTTTATCCCAATGGATTAAGCGCTATAACTATACTTCTCGGGTGGAAGAAATCCGTAACCGCCAGGCTCTTTTTGAATATAAGCGCAACCCCAAACAGACAATGCTCTTTTTAAAGCAGCGATTAAATTTACAATTCAATTACCAAAAGCAGCAACTTACCCCCGAAACAAAATATCCCCAAACTCTTGACCAGTCATTGATAAACCAAAAAACTCTTTCTGAAAAAGCTTTTGGAGAATACGAAAATTTAAACGGGTTTGAAGATTCCGCGCTAGAGTTCCTAAAAAATACCCAACTTAACGAAGACCAACGCAGGGATTTTTTGCAACGATTGAAAAGGCCTGATTTTTCGGAACTGCCCTCAATGGTTGTTGCGGATTTGAGATACCGTAACAGCGGTGGTTTTGGTTCAATTCCCATTCACCGCAAGCTATTGTTAGAGCAACTTGAAACATGCTTAAAACTTTATCCGGATCTAATTCTTGATACCAATTTCGTGGAAACATACTTAACCAAAATTCAACCCAGCGCAGACGTCGATTGGAAAAGCGATACAAAAGAAAAATCTTTATTCTTAAACCGTCT
>JACPTH010000525.1 GCA_016192885.1 bacterium
GATAGAAACATTTCTCTTGATTTGCGGAATTACTTCCGGAAGGGTTCCATTCGTTTCAAGAAAAACCTTTACCCCATGTTTGCGGAAATAAAAGGCCAGGTTTTGTGCGAATTGGGGTTGAAAAAGGGGTTCTCCTCCGGTAAATGAAACGCTATGGAACACTTCGAGAGGATAAAACCTTCTAATTTCTTCAAAGAGGCCGAATGAAGAAACCGGGTTTTCAAGTTTAATCTGCTTTTTTGCTGACCAAGGCCGGAGCGAAAAGAACTTTGGGGTTTCCCAGGAGTTTTTTGTATCGCAACCTTTGCATCGCAAATTGCAACCGGCGAAACGCACAAAAAGCTGTAATGCTCCCGCAAAAAGACCCTCCCCTTGAATGGAAGGAAAAACTTCCACTAAATTTCCGGAAGCTAACCAAGGGGATGGATTTTTTGAATTAGAATGTTTTATCTTTTGCAAGCTCTAAAAGCTCAAATTCGTTGATAAAAATCGGTCTTGGGGGAGATCGAAGATACCAGCTTTCCGCCGCGTTGTTTTACAAATTCCTCAAGTTTTCGGCGCGGGATGGTTGCTTCCCCGGTAATTACGAAAGTTTTCCCCATCAGGTTTTTCTCAAGTTTTTCTTTCCCTTGTGAAACCTCAGGTCCAACCCAAAATTTCCCAAGATCAGAAAGCAAAGTTTCGTTATTCGGGTCGGAAAAAAAAGCCAAAATTGACGCGCCTACTTTTTCCCCAACACCATTAATCCGGGTGAGTTGTTCCAAAGTTGCCGCGCGAAAAGACTCAAAATTTTGAAAGTGAAAAGCGATTTCAGATGAAACCACCGTGCCTACATTGGAAATTCCAAGGGCGGCTATTAATCGCTCAAATGGGGCATGGCGGGCCCGGGAAATATTCTCCACGATTTTTTCGGCAAGTTTATTTCCCATTCGTTCAACTTGCAATAAATCGTTTACTTGAATCCGAAAAAGATCGGTAATTTCTACCATCAAACCGCATCTAATTAAGCGCTCAATCAATTGGGGTCCAATGTTGTCTATACCAAGTTGGGAAACAAAGCAAGCAAACCTTCTTGATAAAACTCCCGCGCAATCTGCATTTAAACATCGCACAAGGGTCGAGGCGTTATCATCTTCTTTAATGACGCTTAAAGATTGCTTACATGAAGGGCATTCCGATGGAGGATGGATGATGATTTCGGTTCCATCGCGTAGCTCAGGGAGCGCTTTTGCGACATATGGAATAATGTATCCGGCTTTTTCAACAACAACTTGATCGCCTAGCCGAATGTCCTTTTCCCGAATTTGATCGATGTTGTGAAGGGAGGCTCTTGATACGGTTGTCCCCCCAAGCTCCACCGGCTCTAACGAGGCTACCGGGGTGATTTGCGCCCTTCCAACTTGCCACGAGACTGAAATTAATTTCGTTTTGGCCTGTTGTTGAGCGTATTTGAAAGCGATCGCCCATCGAGGAGCTTTTGAAGTTTCACCCAATTCAGCTTGTACCGAAAGATCGTCAACCTTTAGGACGATTCCGTCAATATCAAAAGGGAAGCCTTCCCTTTGGCCCCCAATTTTTTCAATAAAAGAATCAATATCTGAAATGTTTCTACAAACCATGAACGGGTTGTTAATGCGAAATCCCTGTTTATCAAGGAAATCTAAAACCTCTGAATGAAAGTTGAAATGCAAGTCTCTAGCTTGGGCAACCCCGTAGACCAAAATTTCGAGGCCTCTTTTTGCGGCTACGCTTGGATCGAGGCTTTTTAAAGTCCCTGCGGCCAGGTTCCGGCAGTTTTTGAATGGTTCTTCTTGCTCCTCCAAGCGGTTTTGATTAATTTTGACTAAGCGAGCTTTAGGAATGTAAACTTCTCCGCGGATATCCATATCTAAAACGCTCTCGATCCTGAGCGGCAAAGCTTTTATTGTTTTTATATTTCCTGAAATCAGATCTCCAATTTTTCCGTCCCCGCGGGTTGCGGCGGCCAGAAAAGCCCCATCCTTAAAATGAAGTGAAGCGGATACCCCGTCGATCTTTAACTCCGCGACAATGGGGAAAACCCGTTCCGGAATTATTCTTTCCATTCGGTCAATCCAGGTTTTAATATCGCTAACCGAATATGCATTATCGAGGCTCATCATTGGAACCCGGTGAAGGATAGTATCAAAGGAAGATATTGCTCCGCCAACGCGTTGGGTGGGCGATTCTGGAATAATTAACTCGGGATGTTTTCCCTCAATGAATTTAAGCTCATTCAAAAGGTTATCAAATTCAGAGTCGCTGATTTCCGGGTTTGCCTTTACGTAATAAAGATACTCATGACGGGAAATCAGTTTTCGTAACTCAACAGCCCTCTTTTTGGAAATTTCTAATTCTTCGTAATTCATGTTATTTTGAATTGTTTGTACAAAAAAACTTGGGGGAGCTTGCTTCTATTTCAAAAACCGTCCGAAGGAATTTCCGGATCTAGGCTTTGAATGCCTCGAGAGGTTCCGACCCAAAGAGCGGAAGAGGCGAGGCCGATCGCGCGAACATCTTTCGCAAGAAGACCTTCTGAAACCCCAAAAGTTTTTATTTGCTCCGATCGCATTCTACAAAGACCTGATTCGGTCCCGATCCAAAGGGAATCCCCAAAAGATTGCAAAGCATTTACCCGATCCGAGGGTAGACCATTTCTATTTGAAAAAACGGCAAAACCTGGGTTGCTCCCCGAAAAAACTTGATCGATAGGAGTATCCAAACGACATAATCCAAGCGGGGTACCCGCCCAAACCTTTCCGTCAAAATTGGCAAGCGCTAAGATCCAGTTATGAATTAAGTTACTTTGAAACATGTCGATTGTATTCCAGGCTTTCGGATCGGCTGCGGGGAAGGAAGTGTCCCAGATGCTGAGGCCGTCGTCATTTCCGCAAATAACCCATCTATTTACCTTTAAGATGGCTCCTATCCAAAGGTCCGCAAGGCCACCGTTGGATATTTTCTTATCAACTCTCTCGAAGTTTCCTTGAGGAGTAAGGAAGGAAAAGCCTTCTTGAGTTCCAACCCATAATATAAAGCCGTCCCAAAACAACGACCAAATCATTTCATGGGCAAGCCCTTCGGAGCGAGTGAAATGTTGAAACCGTCTTCCGTCAATGGTCTTAAACAACCCGTGGAAGGTCCCAACCCAAAGCGCTTTACCGTCGTGCGCGAGGGCGGTTACCGGATGCGCCGGAAATGTTCCAGTCTTTTTCGTGGACATGGTAAGCTTATCATTTTCAATAAACCCTAAGCCTTCTTCGGTGGCGACCCAAACAATTCCATTGGGAGCTGCCAAAATGGAATTAACCGGTGACGTAAGAAATTGCTTTTTCCAAATGAAAATAGAAGCGGACGCAGGGTTTAGAGATGGCGCTGAAACATTAACAATCGGGGGAATCTCCCGCTTGGAAGGCAAAAAAGAAGATGTTGCAACCACGCCAACTTTTTCTGGATTTGCGTGCGGCGAAGTTGAAGAAGTGTTTTTAGCCCACCTAACGCTGAAAATCAAAAGAAGAAGAATGATCGCGCCTCCCCAAAGCGGATAGGAGAATTTTACGCGTGATTTTGATAATGGATGGGGAAATTTCACTGTTTCTCTCCTATGGACATCGGAGCAAATTGGCCTGAATCAACTTGAGCAAGGAACACCGGCCTTGTTTCATTCCCCGTAGAATCAAAACCGCCCTTCCCGCAAACACCTTCATACTCTTTTTTTTTCGCCAATTCTTCGCGTACCGATGGGGGTGAACCTTCGGAATTTACGAGGGCGTGGGACAAAATCATAAAAGCATCGTAGGCATGCGCTGCAAAAGAATCAGGTTCAGTTCCAAATGCCCTTTTGTATTTCGTCACAAAATCGCGAGCCTTTTCCCCACCGTTAGATGGAATAAACGGAAAAGTCAACACAACCCCATCTCCGGAAGGCCCGGCGAGAAAAAGAAAATCTTTTACCGCCATTCCGTCGCCGCCAAAAATTGGAACAGCGATTCCCATTTCACGAATCTGGCGAACAATCAGCGCGGATTCTTTAAATAAACCCCACACTAATATTCCGTCAGGGTTTGAGCCCCGAATTCGTTGAAGTTGCGCGCTGAAATTCGTGTCTCCTCCCTCATACTCTTCTTTTGCGACAATCAATTGGCCTTCCTGAGAAGAAAGCGATTCATAAGTTCGCGCGCCTTGGGAGCCGTATTTGTTTGAATCATGGATTATTGCAATGCGACGAAGATTTAAAGACTTGGAAGTATGTTGAAGTAAGGCACGTGCTTGGACATCGTCATCGCTTAAGCATCTAAAGGAATATCGAAAATTAACTCTGGTGATGAATGGGTTGGTGCTTACGGCCGTAATTAGGGGAACCCGAGCTTTTTCGCAAATTCGTTGAAGGTTCATGGTATTATCGGAAGAAATAGCGCCAATAATCGCAAGCGCCCCGTCATTATAAATTAGATCTCGGCAACCGGCGGCAGCTCGAATTTTATTGTTTCCATCGTCGAAAAAGCGGACTTCAACTTTCTTATTTTTTATTCCGCCGGAATGAATAAAGTGGTCAAGCGCCAACTTGATCCCATTTTTGTGGGAAACCCCGTATGGCGCTGCCTGCCCTGTTAAAGGCCCGATTACTCCAATGACGATTTTTCCAGGCCGTTTTGCGATTCCATACCAAAAAAGAACAAGAAGCGCCAAAATAGCGAAAAAGGGATAGTATGCAAAACCTTTCTTCATGGCGAATTCCTTTTTTTCAATAACTCTGCACCTGTCGAATTTTTTGGTGAAAGGAATATTTTGATACTCCCGACAAAAAACTTCCGATTAAACCTAATGTTTTTCCTTGTAGGAAGTATAGGTTGAATGGTAAATAGATGTCAAATGAAGAAAAGAATGCTCTTTCAACTTTTTTTCTTTTTGTCTTTATTCTTCTTTATTGTTTCCTGCGGTAACTGCTTTGAAGGGCATGGCAACCCCGCTTCTTCATCCGGTTTTCTGACCCGCGAGCAAATCATGGAAATTCAAGAAAAGTTGGTTTGGGAAACAAATGATGAATATCAATCTCTTGGAAGCGTTCGAGCGAAAAAGGGAGGAGTTTTGCGTTCAGCTTCCCCTTCCTTTCCTCCGACCTTGCGAACGATCGGAAAAAATAGCAGCACAACGTTCAATTCAATGATCGAAGGGCTTTGTTATGAGTCTTTGCTTGACCTTGATCCTTTGACTCTTAAGTATGTCCCAAACCTTGCCCGCAGATGGGCAATCGCCGAAGATAAGAGAACATTTTTTTTCGAAATCGATTCGAGAGCGCGTTGGTCCGACGGGAAGCCTGTAATCGCATCTGATGTGGTTTGTACATGGGATTTGCTGGTCGATCCGGCAATCGAATCCCCGTTTTCAAACGATTTCTGGGGTAAGTATGAACGCCCTTTCGGAGTGGCTTCCAACGTAATCATGATAAGGTCAAAAGAATTGAACTGGCGCGCTTTTCTTTCCGCGGGAATTTCCCTCGTAATTCTTCCGTCTCACATTCTCGATGGAATCAAAGGGAAAGACTACCTTGAAAAATTTCAAAACGTAATGATACCAGGTTCGGGCCCGTACATTTATGAAAGTTCGCGCGTTAATGAAGAGATAGTTTTTCGTCGTCGGGCTGATTGGTGGCAAGCGGATTTCCCAAAACAAAGGGGTTATTACAACTTTGATAAACTTGATTTCATTTTCATTCAAGATGAGAATCTAATAAAGGAACGATTTAAAAAGGGCGATTTAGATTGGCTTTATGTAAACGTAGCCCGAGAATGGAATCAAGACTTCGTTCCATCAAATATGCCTCAGCTTTCCAAAGGATGGATTCAAAAAATCAAGGTTTACACCCATAACCCGATGGGAGTCTCAGGAATAGCTTTTAATCTTAGAGTTCCGCCTTTTAACGATAAAAGAGTCAGGAGAGCCATAGCCCACCTTTTTAATCGCGAGAAGCTAATGAATAAATTGTTTTATAATGAATACGAGTTTACCGATTCCATGTACCCTAATTCTCCATATGAGAACCCGGAAAACCCGAAGACCCGCTTTGATCCGGATAAAGCCGCGGAGTTGCTTGAGGAGGCTGGTTGGCTCCAAAAAGATCGAGATTATGAAGGCTGGCTGATCAAAGACGGAAAACGCTTTCAGGCAAATTTAAACTGCACTTCTCCAAGTACCGAGCGAGTTTTGACGGTTCTTCAAGAAGATTTGCGCGATCTGGGCATTGATCTAAGCATTAAGATGGTGACTTGGGCAACGGAGTTAAAGGAAGTGGGGGAAAGAAATTTTGGAATCTCTTATCGGGCATACGGAGGAGTTCTTTTTCCGAATCCTGAATCCATGCTTCATTCAAAGTTCGCAAACGTCCCAAATAGCGGGAATCTTTTCGGCTTTAAGAATCCGGTTGTTGATGAAATATGCGAAAGATACCCCCTTATGTTTGACGTAAAAGATCGAATTAAGGCTGTCAAGGACGTCGACAAGATAGT
>JACPTH010000566.1 GCA_016192885.1 bacterium
AACGTTCACGACTCAAGAAACCATGACCAACGCCCAAACCGCCAGAAAATGGCTATTGGAAAGGCTTGAAAACAAAGCCGCGGTCAAAAATCACTTTGTCGCGCTTTCCACCAATAAAAATGAAGTGGAGAAATTTGGAATCGACCCTAGCAATATGTTCGTGTTCTGGGATTGGGTGGGCGGGAGGTATTCATCGTTTTCCGCGATAGGCCTACCGATAGCCTGCTCTATTGGATACGACCGCTTTATCGAACTTCTTGAGGGCGCGAATCGCATGGACGCTCACTTTCGTGAAACTCCGCTTGCTCGAAACATTCCGGTTGTGATGGCTTTAATCGGAATTTGGTACAACAATTTTTGGGGGGCGGAAACTACCGCCATTCTCCCATATGACCAATATCTCCACCGTTTTGCGGCGTATTTCCAACAGGGCGATATGGAAAGCTCCGGGAAAGCAATCGATAGGGATGGGAATAAAGTAACCTATCAAACCGGCCCGATTATTTGGGGCGAGCCTGGAACCAACGGACAACACGCTTTTTATCAGCTTATTCATCAGGGAACCAAGCTTATTCCTATAGATTTCATCGGTGTTGTCAACTCTCACAATAAACTCGGTGACCACCACCTAAAGTTGATGGCAAATCTCTTCGCCCAACCGGAGGCGTTGATGAAAGGTAAATCTCGTGAGGAGGCAAAGCTAGAACTCCAAAAGGAGGGAATTTCACCTCAAAGGCTTGAGAACTCGGAAAGATTCTCGCAAAAACAATCCTTTCAGAAGAGGAATCTCTTTTAAACGGTCAAGAGATTGATCTTTCGCGCCATGATTCATCAACAATCGGTTTGCTCAGACACTTCCAAAAAAACCAAGAATGAAGAGGGGTTATTAGCTGAGGTATTAAAGAAGATACCTAATTTTCCATCTTAGGGTTTTAGGGCACATTGCCGAAGGTAAATGTAATTATTTGACAAGCCTGTAAAACCGAGGGGAGGCGATTTATGCCTAATTTTTCAATTTTAAAAAGATGGAAAATAATTTCTTCCCAGATTTTTTTGTTTCTAGCCTTTCTTTCGCAAGCAGACGGAGCGGATAAATTTAAATTCTCCGGGAAATACGATACTCGCTCAACCGTTGACGACACGCGGAAAGACTACGCCGAAGTTTCCTACCCCGACCTGACCTTCGTTCCCGTCCCGGTTCCAAAAGCATACGATAAAACGTTCACAAGTACAATCAACGATTTAACCCTTACCCTCAAGGGAGATTTAAGCCCGAATCAAATTTTGGATTTCAATGAAACCCTTCACTACCAAACATATCGCCCCGAAGATTACAACGCATATTCACTTGATACTTATAAATACAAGTATTTAGATCATCTGTTCGACCTTACCTATGGAATTACGTTTGGGAAGAACGACATGTTTCAGTTGGACTACATTAACAATATTTACCAAGTTCCCATCGACAACACGCTAAATTACACATCAAATAAGGGAAAGGGAAAATTTAACCACAAAATTAATAAGTATTCGGCTCTCGCGTTCGAAGGCGGGTATGAAGAACGCAAATACCCAAATTATGAAAGCTACGATTACAAGGAAACGTCGTTTATTTTAGATTTTTCCACATTCATTCCGGAGAAGTTGCGCTACCGACCGGTTTCAAGCTCCAGCCGCGGGGAGAAAACC
>JACPTH010000567.1 GCA_016192885.1 bacterium
TTCCCGACAACATGGATTCGGACAGCCTTCCTGTGAGGTTTATGCGAAATCCGAAACCAGATTCTTTTACAAGGCAGTAAAGGCCGAAATAGAGTTCAAAATCAGCGGTGATGGGAAAGTAGAAGGTCTAACCCTGTTTCAGTTGGGCCGAGAGCTGTTCGCCAGAAAGACAAATTGATATCGTTTTAACGTCCCTTATCAAAAAAAGCGCTAAAAAACAATTCAGGCCAACTCATCGGATTTGCCAATTCAAAGATTAGTTATCAAAAGTTGGCGATGAAAAGAGAGCGCTTGCACGAACCATGATTCATAAAGGGCGCGCGACTATTTTTACAAGCTTGGTCCTTTGCAGCGGTTTCTCCGTTTTGACCCTTTCGGGTTTCGGGCCCACAAAATATTTCGGAGTATTTGTTTCAATCGGCGTTGCGGCGGTGCTTTTATGCGAGCTATCTATAACTCCCGTCGCCTTGCATACATTCAAACCCTTACCGATCAATAAAATACCTTAAAAGGCTGGGAGACTTCCGCGGTCAAAACTTCTGAATTCTTTACGTTCTCTTGCTTGAAGAGAAATCGATTTTATGGGTTGCGGTTTTTCAGGTTTTTGTGTTATTGAGGCCGGGTTATTTTCTTCCGGTTCTCTTGCCTCAAAGCCAAGGATAACTTCAATTGAGCGCGGCGGATTTCCATTATCAAGCAATTTCCATCCTTCTTCAGCAAAGTGAGCGATACGCGATGATTCCGAATAATAGCCCTTTTCGACTCGATCGCCCCAGTAATAACCTTTTGCCAACTTTACCTTATTTGAAACCTCATGAAGCACGCCAAGCCTGTAAAATGACCAACGTAATCTATCCATCATCGGTTCAGATTGTTTCTTTTCGATATTAAAAATTCTTGTATATATCTCAAGAGTTTGGGTAATTTTACGATCGTGAAGAGCTTTTTCCGCTTCTTCAACCAAACTATAGTAATCATAATTTTTACCGCATCCGGAAAACAAAAAAGCGCTAAAAAACAAGCCTGCAACCATCATCCTGAAAAACCGCACGCCGTTTTCCCTCTTTTTACCCATTATTTTCCCCAAAAAACAAACTTCATATGCTCCTTGAATTCGGTGCTGGAAGATATTTTCAACATTTTTTACGGGCTCTCCGATGAGTTAGATTTACTCTATTTCCAAAAAGCGGCGATTGGGTTTTCTCGAACGGAATAAATATTAGCATTAATGGAAAAGTCGCTAGCTTTTTGGGACGGATCTTTCATAACAATTGAAACTTTCAAGGATTGCCCAGGAATTCGAGTGATTTTAATTAACGAAAGAAGATTTTCACCCAATAACCGGGTCTTATTTCCCTCCTTTCGAATAATCGAGAAATTGCCGGTTTTGCTTTCCTTGGCGTCATAAACAATGGCGCCTTTGCTGGAAAAAAAAGTAAGAGGGCCTTTGCTTGCGTCCCATTCGTTCGTTTTCAAATCATCAGGTAGCTTCACGTTACCTAAACCTGAAAGAGCCATGTCTTTTCGTAACCACATCAGTATCCAAGCGGCCTGATTTGAAGATTGAATGTAAAAACTACCCTTTTGAACGTTCTTCGAACCTTGGGATAAGGCCAAAAACACAGTCCCAATTATTATGGACATTATCGAAAGCGCAATGATTAGTTCAACCATCGAAAATCCACGCGCGCGATGAGTAAACACTTTTTATCAATCTCCCACAACAAGTGAAGAAAATTTTATCGTTTTTTTGCGATTTCCGAGACGTTCTTTTGGAAAAAAACTTAATTCAAAGTCAATCTTTAAACCAAGATTTTGAAATTTTGGAACATCCGCGTGAATCGGCGAAACATTAAAAACTCCATCTAATTCTAAATATCCAGGAAATTCGCCTATACATACTTTCTGGTTGCTCAACTTCTTTAAAACAATCCAACTATTGGACTTTAACGGGAGATTTTCAGAGAAGGATTTATTAAGCTCCATAAAATGGAGATTCTCAGCTTGATCCAGGAGCTCGATCGCTAAATTGGTCACAAGGATTTCATCAGCTGAAACTGCAACTTGTACATTGGATGAACCTAGAAGATAATAAAGCGGAAGAATTGCCGCCATCGCAATTGCGGCGGCTATTACCACTTCTATCAAAGAAAACCCGCGAATGATCGACATCAATTTATTCCGTTCGGGCCAATAACTAGCGAAATTCCTTGAATCAACTTCTGATCGGATGGGTCAAGATTTTCGGAATACCAAACCTGACCTCCACCCACAATTTGAGTGGGATCCATTTTTTGTACCGCAATCCCGCCCAATATTAAAATCGGTTGATTATTTTCGGCGGTCTTTAATTCGCCATCCGCACCAAGCGCGATTAGAAAGGCTCGAATCGGTTCTTTCCCGCGATTATCTATCCGAATATATCTTTTTTCCGCTATAATTCCAAGGGTTGCGTCGGGTTGTTGATGGACACTTCTGAATGTTCCCAGGCTGATCGGACCGTTTACAAGCAAAACGCCGTTGGAATAAATTGACAAATTATTCTCAAGTTGGAGTTCGCTTGCATCCGG
>JACPTH010000568.1 GCA_016192885.1 bacterium
GAAGTTTCAAGAACTTAGTCGCTTAACAATTGAAAATGGAAAAATCGCGGAAATACAATTATCGGGTGGAAAGGCTAAAAAACCCAAACCGAGTTTAAAAGGGAAGGCAAAGGTTGAAGGTGAAGAAAAAGAAAACATAATTTCCTGCGAAGGGAAGTACGTTCTACCTGGTTTTATTGATCCGCATACCCATTTGACTTTAATGGAAGAAGGAATAGGTTGGAATGACGCGGATATGAATGAACCTTTTGGGCAAATTACTCCTCACATCCGTGCGATGGATGCCCTAAAATTGCGGGACCAAGCTTTTAAAGATGCTCTTTGGGGTGGAGTTACCTGTTGCATGGTTACTCCCGGTTCTTCAAACCCTATTTGCGGGCAAGCCTGCGTAATTAAACTTCGAGGTAATACAGTAGAAGATGCGATTGTTCGTGAAAATGCCGGAGTGAAGCTAGCTTTTGGGGAAAACCCAAAGCAAAACTATGGAGAGCAAAAGCAATTTCCTTCATCAAGAATGGGAATCGCCGCGGTTATTCGGGAATGGCTAATGAAAGCCCAAGATTATGCCAAGAGAAAGAAAACCAAGGATTTTAAAGAAAGAGATATCAAGCTGGAAGCGCTTCTTCCTTTGCTAGAAGGAAAGGTGCAGGCCCGTGCGCACGCTCATATGGCGGATGATATTATTACCGCCTACCGAATAGCTCAGGAATTTAATCTAGATCTGGTCGTGGAGCATTGTACCGAAGGACATCTTATCTCCAAAGAACTTGGGCGGTGGAAAGCCCGTGTAGTGATCGGCCCAACCTTTTCCAATAGATGTAAGCCCGAACTTCGGCATAAAACCTTTGATACCGCCAGAATCTTAATGGATGAAGGTTGTTTGGTGGCTCTTACAACCGATCATCCGATTATTCCGATTGAAGGCTTAAGCCTTGCCGCCGCCCTTACGGTTCGGCATGGTTTAGATGAAGAGCGTGCATTGAAGGCCATTTCAGAAAACCCTGCCATGATTTTAGGTTTAGATAAACGCTTAGGTAAACTTGAAACGGGCTTTGACGCTGATGTAGTAGTTTGGAACGGGCATCCCCTGGATACGCGATCCAAAGTTGAAACGGTCTTTATCGATGGGAACCAAATGGCTTAAACCGGCAGGTTCAATTTTTTCGCAGGGAATTTATGGCAATTTTATTTGACAATGTTAGGGTATACTTGGGTGGAGCTTTTTTTCCAAGTCAAAAAGTCCTGATTGAAAAAGGGAAAATAGCCGCCGTTGGTTCGAGAGTCTTGAAGTCGGTTGAAAATACGATCGACGGGCAGGGGAAATTTCTCGTTCCTGGTTTTATCGATGCGCATACCCACCTTGCTTTGGCGGATCAAGACTTTTCTCTTAGTGGAGGAGATCTAAACGAGCGATTTCAGCCTGTTACTCCTCAGTTAAGACCTCTTGACGCCATAAAAATGAGAGACCGAATCTTGGATGACGCTAGAAGGGCGGGGGTTACAACTTGCATGGTTTGCCCGGGGGAAACCAATCCGATTGCGGGGCAATGTTCCATTCTTAAAACTTACGGTAACTCCGCGGATGTAGGGCTGATTGTCGAACAAGCGGGTATTAAAATGACATTTGGAGAATCCCCCAAAACTAACTATGGAAATATTAAGAAGTTTCCGTCCTCAAGGTTGGGAACCGCTGCAATAATCAGGGAAGCCTTGATGAAAGCCCAAGGATATCTTGAGCAAAAGCAATCCAAGAAGGGTTTGAAAGAACGTGTGATCCAAATGGAAGCTCTATTGCCCCTTTTGGAGAGACGGGTTCCAATGCGAGCTCAGGCCCATCGTCTTGAAGATATTATGACTGCAATCAGAATTGCGGAAGAGTTTAAACTTGAAGTAATAATTGAACACGGAACAGAAGCCCATCTTGTCGCAGGAATTCTGGCGAAGAAAAAAATTCCGGTTGTTTTAGGCCCTACCCTTTTACCTAGAAAAAGATTTGAGATTCAAGAGAAAACTTTTGAAAGCGCGTGTTTACTCCTTGATGCCGGGGTGGAAGTCTCCCTAAGTTGTGATTATCCTGGCATGGCAATCGAAACTCTTAGGGTTGCCGCGGCCATGGCCATTCAATATGGTTTAGATGAAA
>JACPTH010000569.1 GCA_016192885.1 bacterium
CAGTCGGTCCCCGGCGGATATTTTTGGAGTTGTGGCGCGGGGGGAAGATTTGCGAGCGATTGAAAAATGGTTTCCAGGGATTGTTTCAAGAACCTCGCACGATTTTTCAGACCTTTTGCGGTTTTGCGAAAACCTTTCTGAAGGCTGGGCAATGCGATATCATGTACTATTAGCCATGCTAAGAGCAAACGTTCCGGTTGTTCCTCTTGTTTGTGACGAGAAGATTCGATCCTTAAGCATTGAAGCTGGGATTATCGGCAACGGTGAGACAAAAACGGTTTTTGCAAAGCCTAAAAAGGCATCCACCGCGTTCTTCGCAGAACATAAGAAAAGGTTTGAGGCAATGCGGAATGCTTTTTATTCCTACATTCGGAACGAATGAACCGCTTTTCAAGTTTTTGTTTTCGCTTCTTTTCTTTTTTCTCCGCCATTGAGCGAAAGTTCTTTTCAGAAATTAGGTTTTTGGTTTATCAGCCACAAGCAACCGTTATTTCCGTGGGAAACTTGTCCCTTGGGGGTACAGGAAAAACCCCTGTTTTAATGGAAATTTTGGATACGGGAGAAATTGCCTGCAATTCCGTCGTGTTAACCAGAGGCTATAGAAGCCCGTGGGAACGCGGATTCTATTTATTGCATGGTTCTTCTCCACACCCGTCGAAAATAACCGACGAATCGTTGTTGATAAATCGAAGACTTCCAAATATCCCTATTCTCCTTGGGAAAAACAGGGCTCATTCGGCTGTATTGGCCGAACGATGGTTCCATCCGCGCTATATCTTCTTAGATGACGGCTTTCAATATAGACGACTGCGTAAAGATGTTGAGTTGATTACGGTTGACGTATCAGTCCCGATAGAACCAACATTTTCCGATTTTCGGTCCATTTTGAGGGAACCAATCGAACGCATTAATGATGCGTCCGCGATACTTCTAACTCGGGGAGAAATCGCCCGCCCGGAACTTCGGTCTGAGTGGGCCCGGATGTTAAAGCAAGTATCCCCAAAAGTTCCAATTATTGAACTTTCCACGATTAGCGAGTGTTGGATAAACCCTGAAGGAGTTCAAATTCCAATAGCCCCTCCGCCGAAGTTTGTCTTTGCTTTCGCCGCAATTGGAAACCCTGCTTCTTTTCAAAGAAACCTTCAAAAAATTGGTTGCGCTGTTGTTGGGACAAAGTGGTTTCGAGACCATGGGAGTTATTCTTTGAAAGACCTGCAAGAAATTTATAAGAGATCTCAAGCCTCTAAAGCCATCCCAGTGTGTACGGAAAAAGATCGCGTCAAAATATCTCCCAAAGTAGCCAAAGAAATCGGCCTCTTCAGTTTAAAAATTCGTTTGGTACCGGCGAATGGAAATACTTTGATTGCCGAGTTAGGGAAGATAGGCATAAACATATTGTAAACGTTCAATGGTTGTAACCGTTCAGAGGGGTAGAATTCAGAATCCAGCCCTGATTATTAACGATTTTCAAAACAATTTTGCAAGTAGCTAAAATGTTAAGATTTTTGATGTCCTGATTCGATCCCTTGCGGAGAAACCCCTCCCATGTTAAAATTCTTCAACGGTAATTCGAATTGAAAAGGAGATTTTTTCGCATGAAACGATGGGGAATTTTTTTGGGCGCGGTTCTCTGCTGCGTGTCTCAGCTTTACGCCTTTGACTTTTCAAATACTCAATCGGTGAACATTTCAAAGAAAACCCAACCCAGGCAGATTTCCTCTGATTTTATCGAAAACCTAATTTGCGATGAGTCTCTTTGTAAAGGTCTGGATTCCTTCATGGTTTCCGAAGATGGAACCGCCAATCATTCGATTTGCGGCGAACTATCGGAACCCCTAAAGGGCGATTTGGAAAATGCAACCAAAGAATTTATTTTTGACCATGCTTCCTTGTTTAATATTCCCGACAAGAAGAACAAGAATCTCTTGCGGCTGATTAAAAAAGAAGAGGCTGCGTGCGGTCATCACTTTGTATTCCAGATGGTCGTTGAAAACATTCCGGTCCAGGATGGATTTATAGACATCCATGTTGGGAAGGATCGTAGAGTTCAATTAGCAAATGGTTGTTGCCCTCAGGTTAAGGAAATCGCCAATAAAATTTCAATAGGAAGAATTGAAGCCCTGGCAGCCGCCCAGAGGGCTATCGGCGCGAAGAAAGTCATCGGAATACCTAAAGCGGAGTTGGTAATTGTTCCCCTTAATTCGAAGGGATTTGTAGCGTTTTCCGTTAAAATCAGCTCCAAAAGCCCGCTAGGAGATTGGCTTGTATTTATTGACGCCGACACCGGCAGGGAAATTAGCCGCCAAAATGAAATGCTTTTTTCCGATCGTGCAACAGGCAAAGGATCGGTATATGTTAGCCATCCCTTGAATTCCTCGGTAACCAATGAAAGCCTTCCTCATTTAAAGGCACACACGCTAGACGGAGAATTTGCCTCAGTGAAAAATGAAGACGGCGAAGGTTCCGTAAGCGAGAACGACACTCATGTTTATGATCCCGAGAACACTCATTTTGATGAGGTCAACATTTATTTTCACGTAAATAAAATCCATGATTTTTTTAAATCCCTAGGTTTCAGTAAACTTGACTCCCCTATGAAGGCAACCGTACATGTGGGAGATAAATACGATAACGCTTATTTCAGCCCATGGGAAAATGCAATGTCGTTTGGCGACGGGAATAAATTAAACGATTTGTCCAAAGAAGAGTCGGTTTGTTATCATGAATACTCTCACGCGATGGTAAACCAAATTGTTAGACTTTCCGGCCCTGAGGGCGGTGCTATGAACGAAGGTCAGGCGGATTATTTCGCCTGTACTTATACCAACGATTCCAAGCTTGGCGAATACGTGGTCGCGAAAATGAACAAACCTTTCATGCGCAATCTAGATAACACTACTCATTATCCTGAGGATATTCAGAACGAGGTTCATGCCGACGGGAAAATTTGGGGAGCCGCCCTGTGGGATCTTCGCTCAGCTTTAGGTGCTTCGATCTCCAATAAACTTGTTTACAATGCTTATTTTTATCTAAAAACATCGAGACAAAAATTTGTCGATGGTTTAAATTCCATTGTTGCCGCCGACAAAAATTTATTTGGAGAAAAGTACAAGAATACGATTCTTGAGGTTTTCCAGAAGAGAGGGATTTCTCTCTC
>JACPTH010000570.1 GCA_016192885.1 bacterium
CTTTTGAAAAGCGAGTTGAATCGTTTATCCTGCATCATGAGCGAAAGAATCATTGATGAAAACTGATACTGCTCTTCCTTAGATGACCCGAGTTTTACGTTATAAATGCAGGCCTGGTCCTCCTGGGTGATTTTGTTCGAATTGAAGGAAACCATGTCCTGCTCGGAAAGGGATTTTGATGAGTTACAGGCGAGCCACGAAAGCATCTGATCCTTCAATTTCCCCGCTGTTTCTTTTGAAGAACAACGGAAAATCATGTTCAGGTCATATTTGTAACCATCCTTATCCTGGTTCGCGCTGATTTCATAGGTGAACTTCTGGATGCCTGAAAGAGTGCTCTTCAGCTCGGTTTCAAGCATCGCCATTTCCTTTTCATCTTCATAAGCTTTGTGATTGATGATTTTCTTGAACTGCTTTTTGGTCTTTGCGACGAAGCCCTCATAGCGGTTCTCGAAATTACCGATCTCTTTCCGCTCTACATCAATGGGGACAAATGATGACATGAAAGCGATTCGTTCCGGCTGTTTTTCCGAGAAGGGGGCTTTTCCGTCAAGCACTTCGATGACGTTTTTTATTAGCGAGTAATCACCCTTCGGAACGGTGCTGATGATGGTGTAATCGTTGAAATAGGTTATGACCGCTTCCGCATCACGGAAAGCAAACGGATAAACAACCGCGGGTTTTCCATCGATCTTCGAGTCGAAAAGTTTCTTCGGATTTTCAAGAATCTTCTGGCCCTTGAGAGTGTCAAAATACTTTATATAGCGTTTTTCAGCGAAATCCAGGAACCTGCCGGAATCGATTTTCCCTTTGAGGACAAAACAGAGGTTCAGTCGATCGAGGGGCATCTCGCGGGCGACAATCGAGTAACTGAGGGATTCCTTCACCGGGTCGGGAATTCCGGCTTTCCTGAACCTGGAATCAATTATCTCCTTGCCGATTACTTCGGTAATGCCCTTTCCAAGATCGAGATCGTCTTCAAGAAATTTTGAGATTTCCTTCAGATCTATGAACCTCATATCCTTTGGATCATTAACGATCGCGCAGGGTTCGCCATACAGCGTGGAGAAGCACAGCCAGGAGAAAATTGCCAGAAGAAAAAAACAATTTCTTTTCATTTTGAACCTCCTCAATTTTTGGATTCTTTATCAGCTTGAAAAATAACCGACAGTATTCTACGATGGAAATGGGGAAAAAAACAACAGCTTACTCATGAAACCAGGAATTACCCATTAAAAATTTTCAACACTCATTCTCCTTCTTTCCTTATTGAATTTTTTTCAATTCTGCATA
>JACPTH010000571.1 GCA_016192885.1 bacterium
ACATGCGTATTACGTTACGATCGACAATTCCACCCTCGGAAGCGTTAACTACCCTTTGAGAGGTCTGTTGAAATTGGTCTTCAAACCACTCTTTATACAACTGCATTGATTTATCAGTATACAAAGTTTCCCCAAGATAATTTACCGATTTTACCGCTCCCCTAGTATTTATGTAGGATGTTATCTGGTGTTCCAGGGATGTGTATTGGTGGAGCTGCTCAAACAAAACGTCGTCGGAATAAGAACCTCTCGCATGCAAGAGGCCGTCTTGAAAGGCAAGATCTAACCCAAGGAAAATAATTGGATCTCCGCCTAATTTCCTGGCGATGTCAAAAATTGTGGTGGCAATTGACCCCCAACATTGAATTATCCCTTTGGGTTCGATAAATGCTTTCGCCCATGGCATTAAACCTCCGCCGAATGAAAGAACGCACTTGGGACCTTTGAAAAACTGGAAAATGGTAGGATGGGTCATAATTTCAGCGGCCAGAATAACCTCGCGTTCATTCTCGACTCCGACAAAGTCAAGCGAGTTTTCGTAGGATGGGTCGGCGGCGGCTACAATGTCCGGTCTAATCCCGTGGGCAACCAGTTGTCGAAATGCGGTATCAACCGCCAAAATAAGAACCCGGCCCTTAATTTCGTTCAACAAATGAACGTTTTTTTCCAAGGATGGCCCAGCCGCAACTACGATAATTGGATGCCCCTTAAAGCGATCGAAAAGCTCTATCATTCCAGGGCAACAACAAAGAAACGGAAGGTTTTCGAAGCTATTTCGCTGAAATTCGTCACCCATTGTCATAAGGGTGGCTAGATTTCCTTTTGAGCGCCTTGAAATGACGATGATTTTTTCTTTTACCTGTTTAAAATAAACGCTATTGAAAACGCTACTTGGGGGATGTTCGATTATTTTTACGCCTGAAAGCCTTGACCACTCTAATTCTTGCTGCCAAATTGTTCCGATCTCCTCTTGGGGAAGCCCTATACACCAGGTGATTCTGGAATCTGAAAGAAGGTGACTGATATCGCGATTTTTTAAAGCGAATTGAAGCATCCAGGCATTGGGTTCAATTATTAAAATGCTGGTGGCAATCTGCTCCGGTGGAATTTTCTTTACCAACGCATCGACATGGTATCCAAGCCCAAACCCCAAAACAATAAACGAGTTTTCCTCTCCGGTATCTTTAACAAGTTGCGTGCCTTCTTGCATCGGGTCGTACCGGCTATGGAGATTTATGACCTTTCCGTCGGCCAGCTTAAGGGAAGCCGTTCTCAAACCACTTCGGGACGTTTCACTTTTTAAGGAATGGCCTGGGGGAAGCGGAAGCTCCTGTTCAAAAAGAACCCTCATCGAAAAGAGAGGACCCTTCATTATCTCAATGTTTTTCTTTTGAAAATCCAATTTTCTTTCGCTCCCGGTCGTTTCTAATTCAAGTTACAAAAAATCGGGTACCATTTCATGGTTTGGAAAGTTCAGCCAACAATTCTTGAAATCGGACAAGAAGAGGTTGAATTTCATATTCCAGGATATCCGCAATTCCAACCCAATC
>JACPTH010000034.1 GCA_016192885.1 bacterium
AAACAGGGTATCAAAATTTCGGTACATAAGCAATTGGTAGCGGCAAACTTTAGTTCGCGAAATCGGGGTTTCGCAGGCGAAAAGCTTGCGTCTACCCTCATTTCTAACGTTTTTTTCAAAATAATTTTGCAAGTATCTCTGTTTTGTGAGAAAATTGTTTCCTAATGATTTTCAGCCTTTAAAAGGAGGGCTTTTTCGTGGCGATTAAAAATAAAACTTTCGGGTATTTATTCCTGCTTATCGCGCTTGTGGTTGCCGGCTGCGGCGGCGGTGGAGGCGGTGGAGGCGGTTCCACCGGAACCGGAACCACTCAAACCGCGACAATTTCCGGGGATGTCACCGCCCCTGAAATTAACGATTCGTTGTTGGCATCCCTTCGCTCAGCAACAGGCGGAAACATTAATTTCAGTAACCTTACAATACAAGTTTCCGGGGATGATACGACCAAAGTTCAGGTAACCGATAAAGGGAAATTTACCATTACCTTGAAATCACTTACTTCCCGACGTTGAATTGGGGAAAACCACTGCGAATACGACTGTGGATGCAACCTCTACCGCCCTTGTTCGGATGCTTGCGGCAAATTCAACTCTTACTGAGGATGATTTAAAAGCACAGGCGTCTAGCGCGCAATATGCCGTCCTCATTACGGGGATTCTAAATTGGCTAAAGAATTCCACCAGCGCATCCGGAAGTTCCATCGTTGACGATGATACCGTTGCCTCCGCGGCCACTAGCGCCGGAAAAGCCCTTCAAGGAAACGTACAGCTCATCAAAGATTCGTATGCTTCTTTAAAAACTTCCCTTGAAAATAACTCCGCCTCCGTCTCGCAGAGAATCAACGATTTCCTGTCATTTATTTCCCCCGAGTTCAAGGATATTTCGGGCGCCAGTAATTATAGTGACTTGGCTTCTTCCACCGAAAGCAGATTGACCAGGTATACGATCAATAGTTACTCATTTACCATTGTGTGAAACAAAGTTGTACATTGATGTCACAAGAAAACCCGGGGCTTCCGGAGGCGTAGCCTCGGCCCAGGTTTCGGTCTCACCCAACCCCAAAATTATCTGGAAATGGAATGGATCGAAATGGTTGTTGTATCAGGGGTTGCCTTATAAGCAAAGCGAAATCAATATTTAAACAATACAAGCGAACGTTCTGCCGATCAATAGACTAGCATTGAACTCTGGATTTTATTTCGACGGAGGTTTTTATGAATAAGTTGTTTTCCATTGGGATTAGCGTGCTTTTGGCGGCCGTTCCGATTTCGGCAATTTCCGCTCCAAGGGGCGGCGGAGGGGGAGCGAAGTTCTCTGGCGGGAGCATCCCCAAGGGTGGGCAGGCCGGCTTTTCGAAAAGTAAACCGGCATTCAACCCAAGTTCGGGAAAACCCTCTCCTGGGACATTAAAAACTGCGGGGCAGGCCGGTAAACAAAAGTTCTTTGGCGGAAATTCCAAACCAGCCAATCTTCCATATCAACCCGTGAAGTCTGGCGGCGGAAGTACTTATGCGACTTCCGGTTCAGGAAGTTTTACGGGCCCTGGAGGGAAAACCCGGGGTTATACATCCCAAGGAACCGCTTCACGCCAGGGAAACACCGTAAACAAAACCGGGACGGTAACGGGAGAAAGCGGAAAATCTGCGACATACAACAGTAAGGCTGTCTACGAAGGGAATACCAGAACCTTTAACCGGAATCTAACCGGTCCGCAGGGAAAAACCACTTCGGTTTCTGGAACAAACGTGAAAGATGGGAACACGGTTACGACCGATAAAACTCGCGTTGGGCCTAATGGAAAAACATCAACTTATCATGGAACTTCAACCATCGAAGGTAATACCGCGACTCACAATGGCCAATGGACAGGGCAGGATGGCAAGACGGTGAATATGCAGGGAACTACGACAAAAACTGGGAATACCGCAACAACTCAAAAAACTTTTACCGATGGGCAAGGTAATACAGCAACGTATGACGGCTCAACGACCCATGACAATGGAACCGTCACCCACACCGGAACTTATACGAATCCTAAGGGAAAAACAATGACTAACAGCGGTTCGCATTCCCATAGCAAAAGTACAAGTTCGTCTTCCCCGACAAATGAGTAAGGCGACGACTAAATTAATTTCGGTAATTTTTGAAGATTGATTTTTGATTTAAAGCGCCGAGTAGCGCGGTTTAAGAGCGCAAAGAAACTTGACAAGGAGAGTGGTTAGGAATTAGTGAATAGGAATTAGTGGTGGATAAAGAATTTCCTAGGTCTTTTGCTGACCGCTGATATTTGAAGGCTTACAAATAGAGCAAGAATTCAGGGTTACATCCCAATATCGCTTCTAAATCTAACTTCGGAAAGGTTTTGAATCTCCATCTCTTTTCGGAGGCAAGCCAATCCGCGCCGGAAAAAAATGCGGTGCTGTTTTTTATGGTATCGATGTTTTCGATTTTTGGATCGCAAGATTCCTCGTTTGGATAGCCTTTTCTGGCCAAAACAACTGAGACCGCCCGATGCTTTCCGAAAGCTACTTCCGATCCTGTGGAATCCAATCTTCCTTGGGCGCAATCCATCAAAAGCGAGGCAAGGTCTCCCCTAAACCTGGCTAATATACTTTGAGTTTCGGGATCGCCTAGTCGGGCGTTGAATTCCACGACCCGAGGACCTTGGGTCGTTAGCATTAATTGAAGCGAAAGGAAACCTTTGTACGATAACTTATCCGCGGCAAGGCCGGAAACGGTCGGTTCTACGACACATTCTCTTATTCTTTGCTCGATATCCGTAACAATTCCCGGGCAGGGACTCACGGAACCCATTCCGCCGGTCGTCGGACCCTCTTCGTGGTCAATTGCGTGTTTGTAATCCCTGCTTGTGCTAAAGGAGACCCACTGATTGCCATCGGTAAGAATGGAATAAGAACATTCCATTCCGGTGAGGCGCTCCTGAAGTATCAGCGGCGGGCCGTGTGCCTTAAGGAATTGTTTGACGGCCGCTAATGTCTCGTCATCGTTTTGGGTAATGGCTACGCCGCTCCCAAAAGAAAACCGGTCGCACTTAACAACGCGAACCCATTGATTTTGGCGGATAAACTCTTCCGCTTCTTTCAAATTTGATACGATTTGGGAAAGGGGTGAGGGAATTCTATGACGCACCATGAAAGCTGTTGCGTAAGCCTTGCTGGTTTCGATCCGGCCGGCATCGGCGGCCGGCCCAAGGACCGGAATTCCTGCTATTAGCAAGGAATCGACTGTTCCGCGTGCGATAAATTCGGAAGACCCGACAACCGCTAGATCTACATTGCTCTTTGAAAAGCTAACAAGTTCCGAGTTGGATGTAAAAGGAATGCAGGTACAGATTTCCTTCATTCCGCCGTTTCCGGGGCAAACATAAACCTTATGAACCGACGGCGATCGCACCAAGGAAAAAGCGTAGGCGTGTTCGCGCCCGCCCCCCCCAAGAATTAGAATATTCACAAAAAGTCACGCCCCTAGAAAAAGGGATTAAGAAAAAGCTTTAATTTAGGCTCATTCAATTTTTTACAATCTTTCCTGGTTGGCTTCGTTTGATTAATGGAAAAGAGCTTTTCAATTCGAGCCCTTTTAGAAGTTTCTTTTCGCCAAGAAGTTGGCAAATAGTTTCTTCCCTTTTTTTCATTCTTGTCAAATCAAGTTTTTTATCATGGTCGTACCCAAGCAAATGCAATATCCCGTGAATAAGAAGGAAAACTATTTCTAATTTTGTCGAATATTTTAGCTTTTCCGCCTGGTGGGTTGCGGTTTCGACGCTTATTACCACATCCCCAAGGGGGCGAATTCCATGTTCAAAGGGATCGCTCTCCATAGGAAAGGACAAAACATCAGTCGGACGATTATTCCCCAGATACTCCTCATTCAGTTTTTGAATAAAATCATCATCGCAAAGAACGACGGAAAGCTCGGAATTTTCTGGAACTCCCTCGAACTTCAAAACTTCATCGGCAACTAAAGCTATCCAGCGCTTGTTAATCTTTAACTGAGTTTGTTGGTTATTGATAAGTACTTTCACTGTTAACCTCCCTTTGGCTGATTTGACAGTTTGCCTGGATAGTCAACCCGTCCATGATACATCGAGGTTAGAACTCTAATAAAGGTCTGTTCTATTTTTTCAATATCTTTTAAGGTAAGGTCACTTTCATCCAATTGGTTTTCATCATTAAACTTATTCTCTATTATTTTCTTTACCAACCCTTCAATGCTTCCGCGCGTATGCTGCGGAAGGGTTCGAACCGCGGCTTCAATGGAATCGGCAAGCATAACAATTGCGGTTTCCTTAGTTTGAGGTTTTGGGCCAGGGTATCTAA
The DNA here is from genome assembly GCA_016192885.1 of bacterium. Lineage (GTDB taxonomy): Bacteria > Muiribacteriota > Ozemobacteria > Ozemobacterales > Ozemobacteraceae > JACPTH01. Next base: position 4,338 of record JACPTH010000034.1, read on the forward strand.
ATCTGTCTTCGCTCACTTCTTGGCCGTCGGTGTCGGATTTTGCCTGTTGGTAAAAGTAGCTAATGAGAGTCGTTCCATGATGTTGTGAAATAAAAGGGGTAACTTGGTCGGGGAGAGAATACTCTTTTGCAAGCTCAAGGCCGTCCCGAATATGACCTACCAAAATAAGACTGGACATGTATGGAGTCAATTGGTCGTGCTGATTTCTATCCGATTGGTTTTCCGCAAAGTACAAGGGACGTTTTAGTTTCCCGATATCGTGATAATAGGCTCCAATTTTTGTCAAAAGGACGTCTCCGCTGATTTCCTTGGAGGCGGCTTCCGCAAGGGTTCCGACCATTAGACTGTGGTGATGGGTTCCGGGAGCCTCTTCCGCAAGGCGCTTTAAGATGGGTTGTGAGAGATCGGTTAATTCTAAAAGTTTGGAGCTTGTTGCCAGCGCGAAAAATGTTTCTAAATAAGGTAACACGCCGTTAGTTAGAATTCCGGAAATAATCCCATTTCCAAAACCGCATCC
>JACPTH010000479.1 GCA_016192885.1 bacterium
CGCCGCCGCCGCGCGGCGGGATGCCGTTCGGGAAGCGAAAATAGAAATCTGCTATATCCGATAATCTGATAGAACTGAACCTTATCTTCAGTTTTATCAAGGGGGAATCTTAGAAAGTTTAGATCGAAAACGCTTGTACAAACTTTTTTCCAATAGTTCAAAAAACCAAATGCCTGGTCGTTATTCGTTTCAAATTTTAAAAATCTAATGCCTATTTCGGGAAACTTCCCTCCTAAAACCGCCTTTTTTGAAATTAGTTTCTGCAGGTTTTCATAAAGAATATCCCATGAAAGATTTGTTCTAATTGCCTTGTAAAGATTTGATTCTAGCGCATCAACGCTCACCGTTAGAATATCGACAGGCTCTAAAATTTCCGAATTAATCGAATAACCTGCGGTACTAAGGTGAATATGATTGTTCCTAAGAGTAAAAAGGAGCTCATTTAGCAGAGGATGTTCGAACGGTTCTCCAAGGCCGGAGAATACGAATCTTGGGCTTCCAAGGTTTTCGACTTCCCCCGCCAAACGTTCAATAAGAATCGGAGATATGTCGGAATTTTCCCGCTTCAAATGCGGTTGCGGGCAATAAATGCACTTTCCGATGCAACGGTTTGTAGGTTCAATTTGGATTACTTCCGGGCCGAAATCAAAATATTTTTCTCCCCAATTCCCGCTCGCCCAAGTATCATAAGAAAAATTGGGGGTTGAAAAACTTTCCCCGATGCTATCAAAAACTCTTCTAGCCCTAGGTTGAAACGACTGCAAATCCGCGGAAACCAGGAGCGAGGAGCGGGGAGTATGATGAATTCCAACCTTGAACGGGTATAAAGGAAATCGAACCGCCCATAGAATTCCCCCCCTGAGTTTCATTAAATCAGGGTGTTTATGGTACAATCCAAGAACCAAATCTCTTTGAAAAATTGTCCAACCGGCCCCTTTAAGACGATCTCCCTGAAAAGTGACGTCAAAACCTTCCCGAAGATGTAATTGAAGGCCATTTAAAAGAGCTTCTCGGTCTACCAGTAGGTTTCCCAATGGAACTAAAATAATGTGATTCCAAGATATCTTTCGGAACACTTCACCAAGCCAAACGCCGGGTAGATCGTCTCTTCCCTCATCTTGCTGAAGCGCCCACCGTTCAAATTGGTAACCAAGCGGTTTTGAGCCTATTTCATCACACGGAAAAGCTTCAACGGTTATTCCTTTTAACTTGGCTTCATTTCTCAATTGCAAATCTTTCTCATCATCGGAAGTTAGAAGCCGAATTTCGTCGATCCCAGGGAGTCGATAAAATCGTTTCAATAGAACTCCTAGCGGAGTCTCCCCAAGATTATCAAAGGATTTGGAAAAAGGAACCCTATTATAATAAATGCTTTTCTTTTCTTCTCCGTAGAGAAGCAACAGAATCTTCACAAAAGTGATTTTACTATTTTACCCAGGGGAAAAACAACTGAATGAAAAAATACCAATTACATTAAATTTTTGCGCATCTCATTTCGTAGGGGCGAAATGCTTTCGCCAGGGGGTATGCAATGCGCCCCTACAAATAATTTACGAACGAATTAAATCGGAAGGGAATAACTTCTCATGCGATTACATCTAAAATTTGGCCTTTTTGCTCCGCGGAATTCTGTTGTGAACGATCTTCCAAAGATAACTTCAGAAGTTTTTTCGTTAAATCAAGAGTCTTTTCATTTTGGTTCTGAAGAATCCTCATGATATTATCAACCGAACCTGCACTGTTCACGCCCCCGATGGAAGACATAGATTTCCCCCCTTTCTATACCGCAATATTAAGTTTTCTTTTCTGCGGCGATTTGCTATCGAGGTTTTCAGTTTTAATCGCCTCCGCCCAAGTATTTCTTAAGTCGGTTAACAGAGGCGCAATATTATCTAACGGATTTAAATCCTTATTAAGGTTCGCCTGCGTTAATCTCTCAAGGAAGAATAAATAAAGGCGGGAAAGGTTTTTTGAAATTTCGCCTCCTTGTTCCATGTCAAGACATGCCAACAACTCGGAAATTATCGCTTGTACACGGATAAGATTGTTATGCGCCATTTCGTTGTTTTTCTTTTCGAGCCCCTCGCGAGCTTGCCCC
>JACPTH010000480.1 GCA_016192885.1 bacterium
AAAAGGAAAAGTAAAAAAACCGATTGTCACAAAACAGTTAAAGTATCTTAAAACCTGGGGAACGGATGGAACGATTTTCCGAAGCCGAAACTCCGGAGAATCCGTTGAAGATTACAACAAAGTATATCTTAAACCGCATTATTACGATCCATCCAACAGCTCCCCAAACGGTTTAAAAGAACTTTCCAAAGTAAAAGGAATTGAGGTTCAATTATGCATGAATGAACTTACCGATTCAAAAGGTAAAACCGTCAAAACGCGCGTTTTCACCTCACGAATTTACTCCAGAATTCTTAATTCCAAATATGAATGAATTTCAAATGTTGTTCATTATTTATAAGCCTTCAGCTATCAGCGGTCAGCATTCAGCAAAGATCCTTGGAGATTTGTTACCTGATATACATTCAGCCATTATCAAATTTTGAGTCCCCCCTTTCATATCTTCGACCTGTTGAAATTCTTGCCCGATCAGTGGTTTATGCTAATTGCTGATGACTAAGCGCCAACCTTTGGTTAACTCCAGCAATGGATTTCCCCCCTCTACCTTACAATGCCCTACAAGGAGTCCAATATTTACAAGCGCGGGGATGGCTCCATTTAAGCCCTATTTTTTAGGGCTGAAGACTGATTTAAAAAGAGCAGCAAGTTGCCAGAAGTGCTTCCGAACAACGGATATAGAAAATGTAGGTTATACCGGCCGGCATCACACTTTTTTTGAAATGCTGGGAAATTTTAGTTTCGGCGATTATTTTAAAAAAGACGCCATCGCATGGGCATGGGAATTCGTAACAAAGGAGCTTGGGATAGACTCTCGCCGGTTATTCGTATCCATTCACCATAGCGACGATGAAACCGGTGAAATCTGGAAAAATTGCATTGGCGTTCCTCCGGATCGTATAGTAAAACTCGGCGACAAGGATAACTTTTGGACCATCGGGGTAGGCCCTTCCGGCCCTTGTTCGGAGATTTACATCGACCAAGGGGTTGAACATTCTTGCGGAAAGCCTGATTGCCAAGTAGGTTGCGATTGTTCTCGTTACGTTGAATTTTGGAACCTAGTTTTTACCCAGTTTAATCGCTCGGAAGACGGCGCTCTATCCCCCCTTGAAAAAAGGAACATTGATACGGGAATGGGCTTGGAGCGTTTAGCCGCTATAATGCAGGGGAAGACGGATAACTACCAAAATGATGTTTTTTCGTCCTTGGTTTCACAAATTGAAAAACAAACAGGAAGTCAATTCAACCAATCTTCAATAATCAAAACAACTCTTAAAGTCATTTCCGATCATGTCCGGGCGCTTGTTTTTTCCCTCGCTGAGGGAGCAATCCCCGGAAATGAGGGCAGGGGATATGTGATTAGAAAAATTCTTCGTCGTGCGGCACGTTTTGGTTTCCGGTATTTGAATCAAGATAAACCGTTCCTTTTTTCCCTTGTACCAAAGGTGGCGGAAATCATGGATTTCTACCCCGAACTTTTGCAAAACCAAGACCATATTGCACAAATCTTAAAACCGGCAGTGAAATCCTAGCCGGTCTACTTCTGGAGATAAAGAAGAACGGCGAGAAATTTCTTTCAGGAGAAAAGGCATTTCTCCTACACGACACATACGGGTTTCCCCTGGAACTAACCAAAGAAATCTGCTTGGAAGAAGGAGTCACCCTTGACGAAGCTTCCTTTAAGAAAGAGATTGAAAAACAGCGCGAACGCGGGAGGGCAAATGTCGTATCCGCATTTGTAAATTTCAACCTAATTAATTCAGGGGAGTTTTCACCAACAGAATTTGTCGGGTACCACTCTTTTAGCAGCGTTTCAAAAGTTCTCGGGGTCGCGGACAGCGGAAAGGAAAGCTTGGTAATAACCGATGTTTCTCCGTTTTATCCTTCTTCCGGCGGTCAAATCGGAGATATTGGAACAATTGAAAGCGACAAATCAAAATTTGAAGTTTCCAATACCGAAAAGGTCGACCAGGTTACGATCCATAAGGGGAAATGGCATGGAAAGCCTTTTTCCATCGGAGAGGAAGTGAGAATGAAGGTAGATTCCGAGACGCGCAACGCAATTATGCGAAATCATACCGCAACTCATATTCTTCATAAGGTACTTCAAGATTTATTGGGTTCTCATGTTAAGCAAGCCGGTTCTCTTGTGGCTCCCGACCGACTTAGATTTGATTTTGGCCATTTTGGACCCATTTCGCCGGAATGCTTGGCTCAAATTGAACGAAGAGTTAATGAGATAATTCTTGAGGATTTTGGGGTACAGGTTTTTGAAACCAACTATCAAGAAGCGCTTAACCGCGGGGCGATGGCCTTGTTCAGCGAAAAATACGGCGACAAAGTAAGACTTGTGGAAATTGGTGATGGGTATTCCAAAGAATTATGCGGAGGAACCCATCTTTCAAATACCGGAAAGGTTGGTTTTTTTTCCATTCTAACCGAATCGTCAATCGCCTCCGGGATTCGAAGGATTGAGGCTATCACCGGGAAACCAGCCATTGATCGCTTTCAAAACTTGGTTCATAACGTTAACCAATGGGGAACAAGGTTAGAATGTTCCCCCAATGACATTTCCGAAAAACTTGAAAAGCTTCTTTTGGAAAACCAGGCATTAAAAAGAACCAATGAAACGTTCCGAAAGAACGAACGCAGAGCTTTGGTTGAGCGCGCCAATCGCGAGCGAAAGAAATTTGGGATGACGGAGTTAATTATCAACAGATTCGATGGCACAACAGTAGAGGAATTGAAAGAAATCGTTGACGAAATAGTTGATAAAAAGGAAAACATTCTCGCCCTTCTAGCCTCTTCGGGGGAGAAAGTTAATTTTGTGCTAAAAATTTCTCCTGACTTAGTGAATAAAGGTTTTAACGCGGGGAAACTTGTTAAGGAAATTTCGCAGATCACCGGAGGAGGAGGAGGGGGTCGACCGGATCTTGCCACCGCCGGCGGAAAGGAAATCTCCAAGCTTGAACAGGCTTTAACTTTTGCTGAAAGCTTGATCGGGAAAAAGCTGGAGAAGATAGATCCCTAACACCTACCCTGATTATTAACGCTTTTTCAAAATAATTTTGCAAGTACCTCTTATAAAAACCATAACATTAGCCGAAAGGAAGAGACAACTAGTCTTATTGTCTACGAAGGGGGCTATATGAACTCGAAGACAAAAGCTGTCCTTTTGGTATCATTTATGACTCTGATGACGGGGTTCTGTTATGCGGAATCCGCGGGTCGTGCCGGCGCATTTCTCAAACTTGGAGTAGGCGCGCGAGCTCTTGGCATGGGGAGCGCTTTCACCGCGGTTTCCGACGATTCTACTGCGGCTTTTTGGAATCCTGCAGGGTTGGCGCTTCTTGAAAAACCGGAGGCTTCATTTATGCACGCTAACCTTACTCTGGATAGGAAATACAATTTTTTCAACTACGCCCATGTTTTAAAGGGAAAAGGGAACGTGTCAAAAGGTGTTGTAGCGTTGTCACATATGCGCTTTGGTATTGACGGAATTCCTGAAACCCGCCTTGCTAATGCACGAACTGATGGGCTTCCCTTTGTCGGCGATGAACCCGCCACCGACCCTGCAGGAAGTTATACCCCGGGAAAAAACGTGTACATATTTAGTTATTTTGACGACACGGAAACCAACACTTTCGGAAGTTATGCCCGCCGTCTTGCAGAAAAGTTCTACGGGGGAGTGAATGTAAAAATCCTGAAACAAAGTTTGTTTACCAATTCCGCGGACACATGGGGAATGGATCTAGGTTTTCTTTATCAAGCATCCCCTAAGGGAACGCTTGGACTTTCGATAAGGGACATAGGAGAAAAACTAGCGTGGGATACCCCATCCGGCCACAGTGATACAATTCCTATAACCACTACATTTGGGACATCCTATAAACCACGAGAAAATGTGACCCTCGCATTAGATATCAACAAAACTCAAGATTTGGATGTAAAGTTTCGCGCAGGAGCTGAAGTCTGGTTGAGAAAAATTGCGGCGATTCGACTTGGAACGCAAGCTGGTGATTTAACTCTAGGGGCCAGTTTTAAAGTCGAAACCTGGAGATTTGATTATTCTTATGTAAATGAAAATCTTGGCGCGGCTCATAGAATTTCAGCCTCTAAAACATTTTGAATTCCAAATCTCTAGACTCTTGCATCTCGGTTTAAAATGTTGTAAAGTTAAAGCAAATCTCCAAAATAGCCTAACGGATGGGAGAAAACAATGGAGCTAAAGATTGACGTAAAATCCCGCGAGAATGATGTTACTTTGGTGATTCTCAGGGGCGAGATTGGTACAGACACCGTAAACCAATTTAAGGACCGGGTGGACCAACTTATTGGCGAGGGGCAAACAAAGCTAATAATGGATTTCCAGGAAATCAATTATCTTAATAGCATGGGCCTCGGAGTAGTTGCCGCAACTTTAAAGAAGGTCAAGAAAA
>JACPTH010000035.1 GCA_016192885.1 bacterium
CAGTAATATTTTTTCGATGATTGTTCCGAAGCTTGATAACCAAGTCAATTCCTGGCTGAATTTTGCATAGGAAAATTTTGGCCATTTTTCGAAGATAACTTTAAAAAGGGTCTCGGGTTTAGGTTGAGTTCCCTCCCAAGTTACCAAAAAAACAAGAATTACATTTGATGGCTCGATTTTCTGGTCGTGGTGCCGTAAGTATTCTATGCAAGAATCAATATGTTTTAGGATAAGGTCTTTAGAGTCTTCAAACGCGTCTTTGGCCATTAAGTTCTTATCGTTTTAAAAATAAATCATTCGGAGAACAACGAAGACTCTTCAGGGTTTTCCTTTACTTTCTTGAGATCGGATTCAAGCAAAAGGGCGACCAGTTGCTTAAATGTTGTTTTAGGTTTCCAACCCAGGATTTTTTGAGCTTTAGAATTATCTCCGAGCAAAACTCCCACTTCGGTTGGACGAAAGAAACGGTGATCGACAACCACGTGGTCCTCAGGAATTAGGCCGATAAGCTCAAAGGCCGTTTGTACAATCTCTCGGACTGTATGGGCTTCCCCTGTAGCGATAACGAAATCTTCGGGATTATCGTGAGCCATAATTTGCCAGGTTGCTTCCATGTAATCCGGAGCATAACCCCAATCGCGCTTTGTATCTATATTTCCTAAGTGGAGTTTTTTTTGAAAACCGCTCTTAATACGTGCAACGCCATAAGTAATTTTCCTGGCCACAAAATCTAACCCCCGTCGGGGCGATTCGTGATTAAATAAGATTCCGTTACATGCAAACATATTGTAACTTTCACGATAATTTACCGTTATCCAGTGCCCATATGCTTTTGCTATCCCAAGCGGGGAACATGGACGTATTGGTGTATTTTCGCTTTGAGGGGTTTCGCGAGCATTCCCAAAAATTTCTGAGCTTGATGCCTGAAAAAACTTTGCGTCAGGTTTCATAAAGCGAACGGCCTCCAGAATACGGGTTACGCCTAAGGCGGTCAAGTCGCCCGTCAGTACAGGCTGATTCCAGGATGAGGGAACAAAACTCTGCGCGGCAAGATTGTAAACCTCATCGGGCTGAACTGATTTGATTATGCTAAATAAGGAATTCTGGTCGAGAAGGTCGCCGGAAACCAATTCAATTTGGTCTTTTATGGTTCGAAGACGATAGAGGTTCGGAGTGCTTACCCCGCGAACCATCCCAGCGACCCTATAACCCTTACGGAGCAAAAGCTCGGCCAGATAACTTCCATCCTGCCCTGTAATCCCGGTAATTAGAGCGGTTTTGGTCAAGGCCTAAAGTCCGCAATTAAAAGAGAGGCTGCATGGAAAATACTTGGGAAATCCGGATTGTTTGCCTGCTTTCAGAAATTATTTATTGCCCTTTTTTCCGTTTTCTGAGGCAGTTTCAATTGTTTCCGGACCCGGTTTTATAATTCCTAGTTTGGTTTTTAGCTTTAACACTACCTCAGAAAGAACGTCGGGATTTTGCGCAAGGAAGTCTTTGGCGTTTTCGCGACCTTGTCCAAGTCTGACGTCGCCGTAAGAAAACCATGCACCTGATTTTGCTATCAATTTTGCGGACTCCGCAAGGTCAAGTATTTCTCCCTCTCTTGAAATGCCCTTGCCATATAACATATCAAATCTGGCGACTTTGAACGGAGGCGCAACCTTGTTCTTCACCACTTTGATTTCCGTAACATAGCCCTTTTGTTCTTCACCCTCTTTAATAGTTTCCTTACGCCTAATATCCAAACGAACCGAAGAGAAGAACTTTAACGCTCGTCCCCCCGGGGTAACTTCAGGGTTTCCGAACATTACACCTATTTTCTCGCGAATTTGGTTAATGAAAAGGCAAACACAACCAGAGCGACTCACAACCGGAGTCAATTTTCTCATTGCTTGGGACATTAAGCGAGCTTGAACCCCCACAACCGAATCACCCATATCGCCGTCAATTTCGGATTTGCTTACCAACGCGGCAACCGAATCAATTACAATAACATCTATCGCATTGCTTCTTATCAGCATTTCAGCGATTTCGAGGGCTTCTTCGCCGCTACTTGGTTGGGCGATAAGAAGATTCCCGATATCTACGCCAAGGGTGGCGGCGTATTCCGGATCAAGGGCGTGCTCAACGTCAATGAAAGCTGCTTGCCCTCCCATTTTCTGGGCTTCGGCAACGGCATGAAGGGCAACGGTGGTCTTTCCGCTTGATTCGGGGCCAAAAATTTCAACTATGCGGCCTCTTGGGAACCCTCCCACTCCAAGCGCAAGATCAAGAGAAAGAGACCCGGTAGAAATTGCCTCAACTTGTAAATGCTTTGATTCTCCCAAACGCATGATTGAACCTTTTCCAAACTGGCGTTCAATTTGCTGGATGCTTGTTTCAAGAGAAACAGTTTTTTCAGCTTGCTTGCTATCGTTCGTTGATTTCACCATTTGCTTATTGGTGTCAGCCATAATAGCCTCCTTGCACAAAATAAATTTAGGAAAGTATAGCATAACAGCCGTTTTTTGGAAACGGCTTTCATACTCCAAAAAATCCTTACTTTTGAAAGGTTGAATTCCTCAAAATAAGTCGCTCTTGCGATTCTAAGTATGTTAAATAAGCATCGTATAGCTTTTTGGCTTTCGAAACGCCATTGTTTGGAGAAAAATAATGGTTAAAATCGAAGCAAATTACTTTCTTTGAATATGGCGCTTCCGCTGCCAGCTGTCGCAATAGAGTTTCAATGTGGGTTGGTTCGGCCGAAAAAGGTTTGTTCCAGGCGGCGGTTCGATGAAAAACCTCTATGTTCGCCCAAAGTTGAACTTTGTACATTTTACAAACATTACTTAAAGTTCCAAGGTCGTGGGAAACTCTTTCGAGTTGCTTTTCTGTCCCGCCGACACCATCCTGCCACGCGCAAATGTCGACTTTAGCTCGACTTAAAACGGTCTTGAAATAGTATTCCAAAACATGTTTTGGAAACGATTTTGCCACTCCCGGAATTAATGTGGTATATGGCGAAATCATTACCTTCAACGAAGGTTTTTCTTCTTTGACCGCTTTGGCGATAACGGCGTAAAATGCGCCGATTGGTGCGGGAAAAGCAAGGGTGTTATCTTCTTGGGGAATATAAACTCCGACAAACGATGGGTGGAACTTGAACTGGTTCACCAAAATGCGCGTGTAATCAGAGATTATTTTTGCTTCCTTGGAAAGAAAAAATGGGTTATGTTTGTTGCTGAACCAGCTTTTCTCGTTTAACGCGGTTCCGACAAAAACATCGATCCCAATAGCGTCAGCGGCAATAAGAATCCTTCTTGTTACGTCGGAGAAATGGACCCCTTCATATTGATTGAATTGAATAATTAGGGTGTCCAACCCCGCTTTTTTCATCGATTCAAGTTCTCTCTCCCAAAAAGCGGCTTTTTGCTGTTCCGAAAAAGGTCCATGTTCGCGATCGTTGTCTCCGCCGGAGAATTGAACAAACGCACCGGTTATTTTTGGGAATTTTTTAACTCGAATTGGCGGTGACAAGGATGAAGAAATAGATGAAAGCGCATTCCAAGCCGCTACTTTACCGGCTACAATTGGTTTCCCATCGGAATCAGGAAATGGCCCTGAAAAAGCGGGGGACAACGAAAAAATGAAAAGCAAAAAAAGAATCAACATACGCTTGATAAGCTTTCTCATAATCGTTTTTTACGACTCTTAGATTAGGGTGCATTTTCTCATACGGAATTCTATCAATACTTGGATCGATACGTTGTTTGGAAAGGTCTTCCAAGTTGTTTGAGTTGTTTACTGAATAAGAAAGCGAAGGCGGGGGAGGCGATTGAGGAAGGGATTGGCCGCCGTAAGAAGACCCGGGATTAATCGGACCAGAAGGCAAAGTCGCAACCGGGGTCGACTTCTTTTTACGGCCAAATAATTTTGCAATACCCGTGAAAACTTTTTCCCCAAGAATTCCTCCGACGATTCCTCCAATCATTGGACCAAGCACCGGGATTGGAATCATCGCTCCTAACATGGAACCCACCATTGACCCAACGGCTTGCCCGCTAATTGACACAAAATCAAGATTCTTTAAAGCCGCTTTAAACCCTACTTTCGAAAACAGATCGCCGGTGAATTTACCGCCCGTGATAGCGCCAAGCGTGGGAAGGAGGGCTCCAGCAATGGCCCCTACGACGGGTATAGGGACAAATGTTTGAATTAAGGGAGCAACCAGATGCCCTGCCGCAGCGCCCATGGTGGAACCAACGACATTTCCAACAAATTGTAGCGAGGCAATCGATGAAACAGCCTTTTTAAAACTTACTTTTTCTCCCGACATGATTTGGCTAGCCAAATTGATGGCGATCGCGGTTCCCGCGGTCACCGCCACGTTCTTTACGCTGAAGGATTGCTTTACCGAATCGACTGCTTTGTTTAAACCGACACCAAGAGCTTTCCTGCCTTTTAAAAGGGTTTCGCTGATTTTAATATTTCGATACTGGCGAGAAGTTTCATCGGAAAAGGATGGGGAGGCGTCCCCCGAAACCGCTTTATCGATTTTCCCGTCAACGATCGCTTGTTGACGAACTTGGTCTTTCCAATTGTTATATTCGGACAACTTTTGGGAATACTCAGATTTCAGTTTTGCTTGAACTTCAGGTTTATTTGATGGGGAATTTAAGTAAGCTTGTTCGGCGTCATGAACCGCTTTGTATCTCGAAGTGGCATCAGGGGAAACAGTCGAATACTTTGTGTTTTCTAAAAACTGGCCGATCACTCTGCTTCTATCTTCCGGAAATTGCTCGACGTAGTTTTTCAAAAAATCACGGTAAGTTTGCGGCTTGTAACGCTCAAACACCTGAGTTACCTTATCATACGGAGCCTGAATGTGGTTGTCGGTTAGCATTTTGTAGAAAAGACTGGCATTAACCCCCTCCGTAGAAAGTTGTTGCGCCCCATTTTTTAATATTCCGTCGTTTGGACCATCTAATACCCCTTGGTTTTTAAAGATGTACTTATTTTCCGCGATATTTTTTTGAGTCTTGAGCCTCCAAGAAGAGGCGCCATCGAGCCTTTCCTTGTTAGCTAATGTTTCCATCGCTTCCGCCCAACCTTCCGAAATGGCAAAACCCTCATCCGTAATTGAATCTTTTGAATGCGGGCCAAAATAGCGAGTTTTCGGGTAATTGGGAGTCTCATAAAGTTGATCCATTACCATATGGCCCAATTCATGCGCCATTACGGATGCCGCGGAAGAATCATTCATCCCCCCTTGGAAGGCTTCGCTGTTCGAAGGAATCACCAAACGATTTGTTTGGGAGTTTTCGCGATAGGTTGTCGCCCCGTTAGGGCCTTGTTCCGCCAAAATAAACCCTTTGGGATCGTGATAAATCGAACCCGAATCGCCCACCTCGAGATAAACGGGCTTTTTTAAATCGCTAATGAGCCAGGAGGTAAAAGCGGGATCGCGAGTTCCTTCATTTAACTGTTGAGAAAGCTTGCTAATTTTCAAATTTCGCGCTTCAAGTTGCATGGCAACCGCGCGTTGCAATCCTGGGTCGCTTTCAATGTATCCCTTTAGCTGTTGATATCTCGGGTCGGCGGGGGAAAGCTCCCGTAGGACCGGGACGGACCGCCCAAGAAAATCTCGACTCATAACCGAATGGCTCTCCCCTTGGACTGGAGCGACAATTTTGATTTGGGCCATCCCAGCTTCAGGCAAAATAGCTTGCCGGGCGATAACTCTTTTTTCCCTATCTTTTACGAAATATTCCCCGGAGGAAGCGTCAAATTCGGGTTTAGTTGCTTGAATAATTTGCCCCTGCAGGTTGCGCTCAACATACTGAATTCCATCCGACGTAAGCTCGAATTTTCCTTCAGCATAAATCGCGGAGTTAAAAAGAATCGCGAAGGTTATCAAAAAGGCTAACCTTCTGATTCTAGGGGAAACAATCTTCATATAAAAACCTCCGCAAATTCAATATATTTGCTATTCATTATAACAAATGAAAAAACCTTTGTGCCTATTTGAGGGTTTGTTTTCAAGGGCAAATGCAATAAAAGCCCCAAAGTCTAACCAAAATCTTTGTTGGGCAGGGGCGACAGATAAATAAGGGTTTTGTCTCCTATCAAAATATTTTGAAAAGGGACCTACAATTTCAGTTAGCGTTCAGCTATCAGCTGTTAGCTAAAAGCACCGAATAATGCTTTTAAGAGTGCCAAGAAACTTGAAATGTTGAAGTGTTCTCAAAGTTTGATATTTATTTGGAGCGGTGTGGTGGATAAAGAATTTCCTAGGTTTTTTGCTGAATGCTGACTGCTGATAGCTGAAGGCTTACGAATTTTGAAATCATGATGCATGAAAGGAGTAACCATTTAGTTTTTGGTGGAGACATAGCAAGGATTAAGACCTTACGGATTATTCGGAGGTCGCGAGAGCGACCGACCGCGGGGATTGAGATACGCGAATTTAGTTCGCGTGTCGAAAGGGGGCGTCGTGCAACAGGCGCGTGCCCCCTTTTACTAAATGGTTGCTGAATCGTTTTTTCTATGTTTGCACTAAAACCGGTTTTGTGGTATTTTATGCTTCCTGTTCTCGATCATGAGAAGAGAAGTTACCATTGGGGAGTCGTCAAGCGGTAAGACACTTGCCTTTGGAGCAAGCATTCCCAGGTTCGAATCCTGGCTCCCCAGCAGCCAGACTTGGGCGGGGCCCTTAGAACCCCGCCTTTTTTGATGGTGGACGAATCGTGCTTGAATCGGTTGATGGGCTTATTTTAGCCGCCGGAAAAGGGGTGAGGATGGTTTCTTCACTCCCAAAAGTCATGCATCCGGTTCTTGGCAAACCCATGCTCCAGCACGTGGTTGAAACTCTCCATGCGTTGGCGATCGAGCGGATCCATGTTGTAGTGGGATACGGGCATGACAAACTTGTTAGTGAATTTAGCAAGTTCAAATTAGAATTTGTTCTCCAGGAACCCCAAATAGGAACCGGCCATGCGGTTCAGTGTTATGCAAAAAGTTTCCAGGTTCCCCCAAAAAACTTGCTTGTCCTTTGCGGAGACACCCCCCTAATTTCACGAATTACGCTAGAACGAATGATGGAAGTACATTTCGAGAAAAAACCTTCCCTAACCATGATGACCATGGAATTACCTGACCCAGCCGGCTACGGGCGAATAATTCGAGATTCTTCAGGAAAAGTTGTTGCAATTCGGGAGTCAAAAGATTGTACCCAATCTGAGAAAAGCCTTAAAGAAGTAAATCCGGCAATTTATTTGTTCGATGGAAGTTCCCTGTTCGAGAGACTTGGAAAATTAAGCAACCATAATTCCCAGGGAGAGTTTTATCTTACGGATATTATAGAAATGCTCGTTAAAGACGGGCTTTCAATCGATACGGTTCACGAAGAAGACCATTTGTCAACGCTTGGGATAAACAACCGAACGGACCTTTCAAAAGTTGCCGGAATCATGCGGGAAAAAGTTCTTCAAAAACATATGGCGGCAGGGGTTACCATCATCGATCCTCTTCAAACCTGGATCGAGTCAAATGTTTCCATTGGAAAGGATACGACGATTTGGCCGGGTACAACAATTTGCGGCACGACCGACATAGGCGAAGGATGCACAATCGGTCCAAATACTTTTATCGAAAATTCCCAAATTGGGCCGGTATCCATTATTAGGCAAAAGTTTTTGCGAGGCGCGGTTATCCCGCAAAACACCATTCTAGAGCCTTTGTCACAAGGTTTTATTCTCCCGGAAAATCAGGAGTAAAAGTTTTTGGAAGAGTTTTGAAAAATTTTGCGGTTTTGCGGTAATCGAGGAAATGAATTTAGCGAAATTCTCAAGAATTTAAACATGCAAGGAGCAAAGACATGGAACATGAGCAACACGTAAAGATCTTTACAGGCGGCGCAAATCCATGGCTTGTAGAAGAAACCTGCCAGTATATGAATGTTCCCGAAGGGAAAATCACTCATACTTCCTTTGCGGATGGTGAATTATATTGCAGAATTGAGGAGTCGGTCCGTGGATGCGACACTTTCATCATCCAGCCGATTTCCCCTCCCGTGAATGATAATCTTATGCGATTGTTGATAGTTATTGACGCCTTAAAGCGTGCTTCAGCCGCGTGCGTAAGCGCGGTGGTACCATATTTAGGATACTCACGGCAAGAAAAGAAAAGCACGGGTCGGGAACCTATTACTGCGAAGTTGGTTGCAAACCTTATTACTACCGCAGGCGCGGATAGGCTTATCACAATTGATATGCATACCTCAGCTCTTCAAGGTTTCTTTGATATTCCGGTCGATCATCTTTCGGCGGGGTTACTCCTTGGAAATTATCTTTTGCAACGTGATTTGCGAAATACGGTCGTCGTTTCTCCGGACACCGGCGGCGTCCAACGTGCAAGGGAATTTGCGAATCGCCTTAAACTTCCTTTGGCCATTATTGATAAGCGTCGGCCCGAAGCCAATCAGGCAGTGGTTATGAACGTTATCGGAGACGTATCAAATAAAAACATCGTGATCTTTGATGATATTATTGACACGGCCAGCACCCTCGTAAGAGTCGCTGAAGTTCTTATCGAAAAAGGGGCAAAAAGAATTACCGCGTGTTGTTCCCACGCGGTTCTTTCCGATCCTGCCTGCGAGCGAATTCAAAAGTCTCAAGTTGATGAGATTATTACTACTAATTCCATTCCGATTAGCGATGCAAAGGTGAAAATGGGGCGGGTCAAGGTGATTTCGGTCGCATCTCTTATCGGAGAA
>JACPTH010000036.1 GCA_016192885.1 bacterium
CAAATGGTGGAAGTTCTTGAAACTAATCCGGTCGTTGAGGTCACGGAAGAAGCTTCGCTTGGGCCGGAAATTTCTCTTGAAAAACCTCCCGAGGTTAACTCCGAATTGGTTGCCCAATCCAAAGAATTTAAAGAACAAGCAAGAGATGATTTTGGAATTGATTGGCAAAAGTACATTCAAGATCATGAAACCTCCGAGTACCGGATTTCCTCGGGGGGGTATTCGCAAGACGAGGAAACCGGTTTTGACAAATTTGTTTCGAAAAAATCCAATTTGCAAGATCACCTTATGGTTCAGCTACATGAATCAAACTTGAACACGACCGAAACAAAGATTGGTGAGTATCTGATTGGGCTTCTTGATCGAAACGGATATTTGCGGATTACTCTGGATGAGATTTCGGATTTGCTTAAAGTTGATTCTCAGGTGGTTGCGAAGGTTGTTAATGTCATTCAAACGATGACCCCGGCTGGGGTTGGGGCTTACAATTTAAGAGGTTGTCTTTTATTGCAAGCTTCTGATGAAGGCTACAACAATGATGTGGTTACTAAGGTTATTGAAAAACACCTGGGAAATTTAGCAAATAACAAACTTGCAATTATATCGAAGGAAGAAGGTTTTGAACTTGAAGATGTACAAGCCGCCGCCGACATAATCAGACAGTTTAACCCAAAACCCGGCGCCAGTTTTCCTACGGCCAACGATAACATTTTTGTTCTTCCCGATGTCTTCGTGGAAAAGATAGATGACGAATATGTGGTAACGGTGAATCAGAAAGATCTTCCAAGGCTCCGAATTAATAACCTTTATCGTGAAACAATAAAGAATAAAGATGCGTCAAATAAAGCAACCTATAACTATATTCGAGAGAAACTTGAAGCCGCGAAGTCTTTTCTCAGATATGTTGACAAAAGGCAAAGTACCATTTTAAATGTGACCAAAGCGATTGTTAGCGTTCAACGGGATTTTTTTGAATTTGGAATTTTCCATTTGAAACCCCTTACTCTACAAGATGTTGCCACCATGGCCGGCGTCCATGAGTCAACCGTTAGCCGTGCGACAAGCGGGAAATATGCCCAAACGCCCCGAGGTTTGTTTGAACTGAAATTTTTCTTCTCCGGAGGGGCTCAAACCCAAACGGGTGAAGACATTTCAACCCAAGTTTTGAAAAAACGCATCCTTGATATTGTAAAACTTGAAAATCCTCTTAACCCTTTATCCGATAGTGAGATTGCGGCGCAACTTATTGCAGCCGGGGTAAAGATCGCGCGGCGAACCATCGCCAAATATCGTATCGAACTAAATATTCCAAATTCATCCCGACGAAAACATACGTGAGAAATGAGACAATAACGCCATCAATGGTAAACCTAGCTAACCGGAAATCTATACCGATGAGTAGGTTTTTTTATCGCGTTTTTTTTATTATTTTAATGGTTCCGGTTTTTATTTTTGCCGATGACAACCTTATGCCAGGCGAGAAGGTCCATGTTTGGGTATTGGGAGAACCTGATCTTACCCTTGCCCCCGCGATGCGGCAAAACTAATCGCTAAAATGCTGGATGACGGATTTTTAAGAAATCCGATGGTTCAAGTTGCAAGAGTTTCGACAAAACAAGGCATAAATTTAGCCCCACCTCAATCAACGCAAATAGCTTCCCACGCCCAGGTTGTTAAGGGAGAACCGCTAAAAATCACGAAGGTTCCTCTTTTTTCCTCGCAACTTCTTACCAATTCCCCGGTTCGAATTCAAATTGTTGATCGCAAATCCGGAACCGGAATTCCTAAAGCGGCCATGCTTCTTGGCGGAAAAATTTACCAAACGAACAAATCCGGGGAAATGACGGTTCAAACGAGTACCGGTATGATGGTTCTTATGGCTGACGGATATCGGATTTTACAAAGCCCAATTGAGGTTTTTATTAAAGCCGCTTCAAAGAGCAAGATAATTATGGAACCCCTTCCCTTCGCCAACGAAATTAAAGTGCAAGTTGTCGACGGTTTTACTCAAAAGCCTTTAAAAGATGCTTTGATTAAATTAAACCAAATGCGGGTGAAAACCAATAGCAAGGGCTTGTTCAGGATAACGGATATCGCGACCGAATTTGGAGAAATTGAAGTATCGAAAAATGGATATAAAACTCTTAAGAAAACTATTGATTTTAAAGATCCATCCGAAAGAGTTTTTCCCTTGATTCCACATGAATAATCGAACTGGCACGAATTTGCTAGAAATGCTGGTCACCGTTGCGATTATTGTTATTCTGGCCAGCGCCTTGATTGGATATTACATGGATGTCCTCCAAGAATCCAGGGAAGCGGTCGTGAAAACTAATGTTGGAAAGGTAAGAGAAGCTTTATCGCGCTATTTTAAGGATAATCTTGCTTTCCCCACTGCTCTAGCATCTCTGCAACCGGTTTACATTTTAGAAAATCCGCGAGAATTGTTGATCAATCCTCTTCAAACTTCCAGTTGCGTTGTAATGATCCAAGTCCCGGGAACCACGACGCCTGGAATTGTTATTTCCTCAAATGCATATCAAGCGACCCAAACTTTTTGGGTCGATTACGATTTTGATAACCCCTCCAATAATGCAAGCCAAATTCGAGATATTCGCGTAAAGATAAAAGATATAACCCAGCCTTGGTAAGGAGTGAAAGTTCCAAAATGGCAGAACAACCCAAAATCCAAGTTGATAAAATCCCAACAACTTCTGAAGGCCCAGGTGACGAGGCAAGATCGGTATTGTCATATTTCAACCCCATGTATGGCCGTATTACTTTAACTCAATTGCTCCTTTTTACGAAATACTTTGCTACGTTAACTCGGGCGGGAGTTTCAATAATTAGATCTTTAATCACCCTTTCTCGACAAATGGCGGTCTGGAAATTCAGAAAAATAATTTGGGAAATGAAGGAAAGCGTTGAGGGAGGAATGCCGCTGCATGCATGTTTTCGGCGGAACGAGGAAATTTTTGGGTTGCTTTACATTAACCTGATTAAAACCGGCGAAGAAAGCGGTCGTTTGTACACCGTTCTTGAAAGGCTTTGTGCCCTTATCGAGCGCCAGATTAAATTGAGAAGAAAGGTAATCAGCGCGCTATTTTATCCCGCGATTTTTTGTGATCCTTTACCAAACTAACCAAAGCGTTTGGGGGAGATTCTTTCTAGATGGGCTAAAATTAAAGGTTCCTGTTTTCGGAGATCTAATTCGAAAATACAATGTAGCCCAATTTAGCCGTAATTTGGCGATTTTATACAAATCCGGCGTTGCCATCATCCCCGCAATTAAGACCAGCATTGATTCCATTGAGAACGTTGTTCTTATTGAAGCTCTTTCAAGTGTCGCCCGCGAGGTTGAGGGTGGAGTTCCAATCGCCACCTCGATCCAACGAGTTGACGTTATGCCTGAAATTGCCTTGCAAATGATCGAAGTAGGTGAAGAAGCCGGAAGTCTTGACGACATGCTTGAAAAAGTTGCCGACTTTTATGAAGAAGAAATTAATTATCTAGTCGATCAGTTAACCGCCCTTATTGAACCTGCTTTCATTGTTGTCCTTGGAACCATCGTTGGAACAATCGTCATGGCCATGTATCTACCAATTTTTAAAATGGCTAAGGTTATTACCGGTGGTGCAAATGCCGCCCCGGAAATCGGTCAAAATTTGTAATAATTTTGAATTTTTTATTATTTCATGGAAGAGTTAATAAATTTTTTATTATTTCACGGGGTAAAATTTAACCAGTGCGGCTTTTTTGTGCCACGATTGCTTCTTTAGCATTTCCCACCAGGGAGGAAAAGGGGGTTTTTCGGGGGAAATGAAATAGGTACTGATATTGCTAGATAAATATTGATTTATACTTTCAAAAATTTTAGGGATTTCAGAAGGAGGGCCGTATGAATCTACGTAAAGGTTTTACGCTTATTGAATTGCTGATAGTGGTAACCATCATTGCGATTTTGGCGGGCGCCGCCATTCCTTACGTTCAAGACTATATTGA
>JACPTH010000435.1 GCA_016192885.1 bacterium
ATCTTTTGCCAAGATTCAAGGTCGGTTTCCGGATAAAATATCTTGCAGGATACCTCATTGAAAAAACCGATTATTTTTTTGTTGTTTCTCGCCAACAATCGTTCAATTGGAATGATACAAGATTTTGAGTAGATTCCAAAAAGCGGGTGAAGCCCGTCCGGAGTTTTTGGCACAACCACATCGAAATTTTCAGATTGTTCCCATAAAATCTTAATAGAGCTTTCGGTCACAAAAGGCATGTCACAAGCCACCACCAAGGCTTTATCGGTGTTCATTGTTTTAAGTCCCAGAAGAATTCCCCCCAAAGGGCCATTTTGTTTATCATCTGAAACAATCTGAACCGGGTAATCTGAAAATAAGTCGGCTGAATCAAGACCAACAATCATTATTTCCTTTACTGTTTGCAAAATTACTTGAACCAAGTGTTGAACCAAGTTTCCGTTTCGCCATCTTAGTAGGGCTTTGTTTTGGCCCATTCTGGATGCCGCTCCGCCGGCAATGACAAGCCCGGTACAAGGCAAAGGATTTTCCTTCATAAGGCAACCCTTTCTTGGTGAGTATAAACATTAAACCTATTTCCGCGGGCGAACCCGATAACGGTAATTCCGAGGGAGTCAGCTAATTGGACAGCCGCATAGGTTGGGGCGGAATGTGAAACAATAAAACATATTCCTCCACGATGGGCCTTAATCACTATTTCGGTGCTGACTCGCCCCGTCGAAAGAAGGATGGCCCCTTCGGGAAGAGGCCAAATATTCCTGAATGCCCAACCAATAGCTTTGTCAACAGCATTGTGCCGCCCGATGTCTTCGGAAACATGAGCCATTTCCCCTGAAATTGCTAAAGAGGCGGAATGCACGCAACCGGTTTTCTTAAAAACATCTGAAACGGTTTGTAGCTTTTGGGTTAAAGAAACAATTTGAGCCGCTCGAAGGATTTTTTTTGAGAAAAGCGGGGGAAAACCCGCTGCGAATGCGGGAGAAATGAAGGAAAGGCCGCGACCGCATCCCGATGTTACGGACCTCACCACCTCAGTTAAAGATGGCAGAGGGTTTTGCTGGAAAGTTTCAACTTCAATTGAGAATGAATTTGGATTGAAGCTTAGTTTTCGAACATCTGTTGGAAGGTCTATCAAACGCTCCGTAAAAAGAAATCCGATCGCCAGAAATTCAAATTCAGTAGGAAGAATATGGAGCTTTGCGATTTCCACCCCGTTCAAAAAAAGGCTCAGCGAAACCTCTTTTGCAACTTCATCAAAACGCTTTTTTAGTTCGTTTCCATCAAATCGGTTAATTTCAAAAGACACCGACTCGTCGGAAAAATTTTCGTAACCGTTCCTGGGGGTCACGCGACCCC
>JACPTH010000436.1 GCA_016192885.1 bacterium
CGGGCAATGGAAACATGTTTGACCCGACCCGCCTCCTTTCCGACCCTTACGCCAAAGCCAATGTAGATCATAATGGAAAAAGCATCATTGTTAATTCAAATTTCCGCTGGACCGACCAAGGATTTAAAACTCCGGCCATGAAAGACCTTGTTTTGTATGAAATGCATGTAAAAGATTTTACCGCGCACTCTTCATCTGGGGTTAACGGATCGAAAAAAGGGAAGTATCTGGGCCTCCTTGAAGGAAAGGGCACCGATAAAGTACTTGGGCATCTTATCGATCTTGGAGTCAACGCCGTGGAGCTTTTGCAATGACATGAATTCGATAATAACTTCGCGGGGCATCTTAATCATTGGGGATATATGACTAGCCACTTTTTCGCCCCCGAGGGAAGTTATGCTTCAGGAAAGAACGGAGCGGCGATTCAAGAGTTTAAGGAAATGGTAAACGGCCTTCACAAGGCTGGAATCGCCGTGGTTATGGATGTGGTTTTTAACCACACGGCGGAAGGTAATGAAAAGGGGCAACCTCTTAATTTCAAGGGCTTGGATAATCCCGGATATTATCGATTAATGGATAATCCAAATTTGTATTGGAACGGTACCGGTTGCGGGAACGAGTTTCGCTCAGAGAATCCGGTTACTAGAAAGTTAATTTTAGATTGCTTGAAATATTGGGTCAAAGAATATCATGTTGATGGTTTTAGATTTGACCTTGCAACCATTATTGATAAAAATACGATTGAAGCAATGATAAGCGAACTCCCGGCATCCACAATTCTAATTGCCGAACCTTGGGCCGCCGATTGGAAAAGGAACCAATGGAGCAAAACCGATTTTCGCAACACAAAATGGGCAAAATGGAACGACGATTTTCGCGAAAAAGTCCGGAGCTTCATTAAAGGCGGCGGGGAAAGAAATGACTTAATGACGGTATTATCAGGAACTTGTTTTTGGTGGACCGCCAAACCTACTGAAAGTATAAATTATCTCGAATGCCATGACGGAGCGGCCCTAAATGATCTCCTCGACGGCAACAAGTCACGCTTTAAACTCGGGGCAATTTGCTTACTAACCGGGCAGGGCATTCCCATGATTCACGAAGGTCAAGAATTCATGAAAACAAAAAAAGGAAATGATAATTCCTACGATCAAGATAATGAAATTAACTGGATAAATTGGAACACAAAAAAAGCCAATGAAGACATATTTCAGTTTTACAAAGGGTTGATCGATCTTAGGAAAAGGCATGATAATTTCAAACACGTTACTCCGTTAAACAATCAAACCGTTACCTGGTATCAACCGGGGAATCAAAGAGCTGTCGGATATCTTCTCAAAGGAAATCCTGATTTTCTTGTTCTTCTCAACTCGGATTCAAATGATTGGGTGCGGTTCCAGCTTCCCGACGGAAACGACTGGCATGTGGTCTGCAACGGAGAAACAGTAAGCGTTAAAGGGAATTTAGGAACCGCCAAGGGCGATTACAACGTTCCTCCGATTAAAGGGATCATTCTTCGAAGTAAGAATTAAATCAAAGCTTTTATTTATCAGGTTAAATCGCAAAATTGCGCGAAAGGGAAATTAAATTTCGAATGGATAATATTTC
>JACPTH010000437.1 GCA_016192885.1 bacterium
AAAATAAGCGTCTCCTAAATTGATCATTGCCTGCAAATCGCCTTTATTTGCGGCTTCGTCGAACAACCTCACTCCTTCCGTTAATGCTTGCGGAACTCCAAGACCCCTGTAGTGCATTGAACCAAGCGCCCCTTGCCCGGACGGGAAATCCTTTTCCGCGGAAAGTCTATACCAATTAACAGCTTCCAAATAATCCGTCGAAGTTCCGATGCCTTTTTCATACATTCTTCCGACGTTAAACTGAGCTTCTTCATCGCCTTGCCGGGCGGCTTTCAGATACCAATTTATTATTTCCCCTTTATCAATGGAAACGCCATTTATCCCTTTTTCATACAACATGGCTAGGTTCAGCTGGGATTTAGGGTAACCCATCTCAGCAGCTTTTCGATACCATTTTTCAGCCTCTCTAAGGTTTTGGGGAACCCCTTTTCCATCCTCATAAATCAAGGCTAGCATATGTTGGGAGATCGCAAGTCCTTGTTCGGCCGCTGTGGTAAACCATTTAATCGCCTCTGATACGTTTACCGGAATTCCCTTCCCTTCTTGGTACATTATTGCAAGGTGGTATTGGGCGCTGGCATTTCCACTTTCTGCGGCTTTCAAATACCAATGTAGAGCTTCAGGATAATTTTGGACTATCCCCATCCCAACCTCGTTCATATAGGCCAAATAAAACTGCGCCTCAATATTTCCTGAATTCGCAATTGATTTAAAATCTTTTATTGCGCTTCCATATTTTCCATTATTCAGCAATTCTTTTGCCGACTCCAAGTCTGCCCAAAGACCGGATACAGCCGACATAAAAACAAAGATAAAAGCTATCTTTCGCATTCAGAAGCTCCCTTCAATTTTTCTAATTTAGCACCTCAAATATTATGTTTAATTGCATCGGAAAATCACTAAGGTTCCCAATTGTTAAAAAGGTGAATTCCGCCGGATTCCGGCAACTCAACCAAAAAATTATCTCCCTTTTGCCAAATTACATCCTTTTCTCTTTTTAAAAAATATTTGTACTCGAAGATTCCTTTCGATGGGAGTTTAAGAGATGCGCTATAGGCGTTTCCCTTTCCTTGTCTCACCAACGGAATCGCACTTTTCGGGTCCCATTTTCCTATGGCTGGAAGGCTCCCGACAAGTTTGGCTTCGAGAAGCTTCGGTCGGACACTTTCAGAATTTTTCTCTTCAGGAAACCGGAGTTCAAAAGTAACTTTTACGTCTCCAAGGAACCAAGGGTCTTTTTTCCAACCCTGAATTTTATTAAAAAGGTCAAGGTAAATGTTTTCACTTTTGGGAAGCAGGAAAAGGCCGGAAGACATTGAAGGAGCGCTCCAAAAAAGATTTTTCCCATGAATTCTTGCACAATTTTTACCCTCAATAGCCTCGTTTAGGATTTGGCCTTCATTTTGAGCCGCCAATAAAGGAATTTGCAAGTTCTTTGTCGAAGATGCGAAATTAAAGATTGCAATGGCCTGCTCGTTTGGAGTAAATCTACAAAAAGCGTATGTCGTGTCATCCATAAACAACTGCATTTGAATGCCCTTTTTTAAGGCTAAGGAAGATTTTCTCGCATCCAAAAGTGCGGTTACAAAATTTCGAATTTCCGGGTTAAGCTTAAAATTCATATCGCGTCGATTATCAGGCTCTTGACTTCCTGGAAGCCCAACTTCGTCACCGTAATAAAGAGTTGGAATGCCCCTCGAAGTTAAAATAAAAGAAAGCCCAAGCTTGTACTTTCTAAGGTCTCCCTCGCAGCTTGATACAAATCTTTCTACGTCATGGTTGTCCAAAAATGTCGCGAGGTTACCGGCGTTTAAGTACTGGTAATCGTTGTACAGTCTATGTCCGATCTGTTTTGCGCTCTTCCCTTTTGCGATGACGTTTACCAGAGTGTAATACAATGGGAAGTCAAAAAGGGAGTCAAAATTTCCGGTCGCTTGGACATTTGAAACTATAGATTCGTCTCCATTCAAGAACTCTCCAAGCAGAAAAAATTGGGACCCGTAACTTTCGTGAATGAACCCGTTAAAACTTCCCCAAAATGAAATTGGAACATGTTTTACCGCATCCAGACGAAACCCGTCCGGATTGACTTGTTCTATCCAATATCTTGCGACTGCCCTAAAAAATTTTTGAACAATCGGTTTCTCCGAGGCGAAATCGGGCAAGCCAAACACCTTGAAATTCTCGAGCTGAAACGAGTCGTTCCAGTCAACAATGGTTCCATATGGATGGAACCATTCCGGGAATTTTTTTACGAATGGGGCGTCATAATCCATGTGGTTTACAACAAAGTCAAGGATTAATTTCATTCCACGCTTATGCAAACCTTCTGATAACTCCTTTAGCTGAGAAAGAGTCCCAAAGCGTGGATCCATTTGGAAAAAGTCCCAAACCCAATACCCATGATAAGCTGAATAATTGTAAAATCTGCTCGGGCGGTTCGAAAAAACGGGGCTAATCCAAAGGGTAGTTACACCGAGATTTTCAAGATAATCTAGACTATTTATGATTCCTTTAAGGTTACCCCCATGGAAGGAATTGATATCAGGCATTTCAGAGTAATTCCAGTCAGAATGGCTTCCATCCTTAAACCTATCAATAAGAACGAAATAAATAGTTTCTCCATTCCAACTTTTACTTTGCTCGTTAAGAGTTTGATCTCCTTGAGATGAAATTGGATTAAATGGAGTTGCAAGAATTAGAACCGCACTTGAAACCAAGAAAAAAATAACATGAGTTACGATTTTCAAAAATTTTTTTCGGAAAAAAGGTTTAGATAAGGTTTTTTTGGGATAGGGAAAGTCAGGCGCAGGAACCTCTGCTAAGATTCGATTCATTTGTTGTTCTCTTTGTTCTTATGGGTCTTAAGATCAGCCAGGCAATATTCTTTTCCTCCGTTGCATTCACGACATGTGCAATATCTAAATTCCAACTCCGGGTTATCCATCTCTGTTTTCCCGCATATTGAACACCTATGGCGGGTTTGCTCCATGGGCTTTAGTTGCCGCTCAAAAGCCATCCTTCGAGATCGATTGGAAAAATACCGCTTCGTCCCAAGAACAATATCCGGACCAAAAAACAAAATCCAATTCAAAACCGATAGAATCGCGACAAGCTTTAGGGCAATGGGCCCGGTTAACAGGGTCACAAATACCCACAAGCCTGAAAGCATTCCAAGATATTTAACTTTAACCGGAAGAATAAAAAAAACGAGTATCTCATAATCAGGGTAAAGAGTTGCGAACGCCAAGAACAGAGAAGCATTAACGAAAGAATTAGTGACGGGAATTCCCCAAAAAATTACCGCAACCAAAATTGTGGCAAAAACGCCTACCGCATAATAAAGTGTGGTCTTGAAGGAACCCCAAGCTTCTTCAAGACCGTCACCTGTCATAACCAGGATTTGAAGAGCAAAAAGAAAAAAAATCGGGTTTAAATCAGGAGGAACAATTAAAAAAGTAAGTAATCTCCAAATCTGCCCTTGGAAAACCAACCACATGTTTAAATCCAATGAGGATTTTGCCCCCGGCGTAGCCATTTCGACGCCATAAGTAATGAGCATCGCTATTGACAGATTTCGAACAAGGCCTGGAACGGCGAATTTCTGAAACCTTCGTTCAAGAATATTTAGTAGGGACATCTGAAGCTTTCACCTATTCCTTCTCCAACAATGAGAGCATAGTTTCACGCTCTTTGATATCATCCGGGAAACAATATGAATTATAAACTACTTCAGCTTTCAACCCATGGGTATTATCAAAAGCGGTAAAAAGTTTGTCAATGTCTTTTTTTACTCGCCTCTCAAAAGCAATAACGCCGTCGCGATTAGCTTCGGACAAAAGTACAACAAGTTTTTTCGGAGAAATATTCGCTGAAAAATCGTAAGGCCTCAAATGCTTTGAAAGAATTTTCCCCAAATCGGTCATCATTTGGGAAACCATATCTCCAGGCGGCACTCCACCGCTGTGAATGTTAAGCTTTCCAATTGATATTTCCAAAAAGGACAGGTTGGTTTGTTGCTTTTTTGCTTTTAAAAACTCCGCATTCATGTATTCAAAAAAATTTTCTTTCGAGTACTGCCGAGGGGGTTTTTCCGCCATACCGCCTTCAATGCCGGCTAATTTCTTTATAGTGACCCGTATTCTTTGATTTAAAACCTTCATGATTCCCAACGCAACTTCCGGATATTCTGAAATCAATTCGCAAAAATCAGCTTTATGGAGAACCAGGAGTCTCGAAGTATCTATTGCCATAGCCGAAGCGGAGCGAGGTTTGTCGTCGTATAAACCCATTTCCCCGAAGAATTCTCCCCCTTCATAAATGGCCAAAACTTTTTCAACCGGGGTAACCCCTAAAAATATTTTAACTCTCCCCTCCACAACGAAGTACATGCAATCTCCGGATTGTCCCTCGTTGAAAAGAACTTCACCGGTCGCGAACTCTTCCTCATGGGAAACCTCCGCAATCATCCGCAACTCTTGGCTTGTTAAGCTGCTAAAAATTGAAATCCGCTTTAAAAATAGAATTTTCTCGATTGTGATCATTTCATTGGCTCCAGGGTCGCATAGGGTTGTTTTTCCCCTCCGTTGAATTGGTTCAGAGCCCATTCGCATAAAAGCCTTGTTTCTTTTCCGATTCCCTCCTCTTCACGGAGTTTTCGAAGCGCAGGCAGAAGCTCTTTAAG
>JACPTH010000530.1 GCA_016192885.1 bacterium
GTTTAAAGTTGAATTAGAAAATGGACATGTTGTTTTGGCTCATATTTCCGGGAAAATGCGTATGCATTATATTCGAATTCTTCCCGGAGATAAAGTTACGGTTGAGTTAACTCCATACGACTTGTCGCGAGGGCGAATAATTTATCGTTATAAGTAAGGATGAGAGTTTTGAGAATCTAAAATTTTTTTGAGGCTTGCGAAAAAAGGAGTGAATTATGAGGGTAAGAGCTTCGGTTAAGAAAATTTGCGATAAGTGTAAAATTATTAAACGTTTCGGGATTATTAGGGTGATTTGTCAAAACCCTAGGCACAAACAACGCCAAGGCTAAAAATATTAGGAGGGCAAAATAATTTATGGCTCGCATTTCAGGAGTTGATCTCCCGAGGGATAAAAGAGTGGAAGCTGCGCTTCCTTATATCTATGGTATTGGCTGGACTAGGTCCCGTGAAATACTAAAAAAAACAAACATAAGTCCAAACACTCGGGTGAAGAATTTAACCGAGGATGAAATTAATCGGATAAAACAAACAATCGATCAAAACTACAGAGTTGAAGGCGATCTAAGACGTGAAGTGGCAATGAATATTAAACGTTTGATGGATATTGGTTGCTATCGCGGCCTTAGGCATAGGAAGGGCTTACCGGTTCGTGGCCAACGGACGCATACAAATGCGCGAACTCGAAAAGGCCCTCGCAAGGCAATTGGCGGAAGAAAGAAATAGTGATTAATTTTTTACTCAATCCCAGGAGGTTATTTTAAAAAATGGCAAAATCAGGACCAAAAACCAAATCTAGAGCTAAACGCCGAGAAAAGAAGATTGTTTCAAAAGGGCAGGCTCACATTAGGGCGACTTTTAACAACACAATTATTACAATTACCGACCTTTCGGGCAACGTTCTTTGCTGGTCAAGCGCGGGATCGAACAATTTCCATGGGTCCAGGAAATCGACCCCCTACGCTGCTCAGGTGGCTGCGGAAGCTTCAGGTAACAAGGCCCGCGAATTTGGAATGCGCGAAGTGGAGGTTTACGTTGCCGGCCCTGGAATGAGCAGGGAATCCGCGATTCGAGCCCTCCAAACTGTTGGTTTGGAAATTGTTTCCATCAAGGATGTTTCAGCAATTCCACATAACGGCTGTCGACCTCCAAAGCGGCGCCGGGTATAAAAAGAGGAAAATATGGCAAGATATATTGGTCCAAATTGTCGGATTTGTCGGCGCGAGGGTGATGCTTTGTTTTTAAAGGGAACCCGTTGCTTTACTGAAAAGTGTGCCGTTAAGAAGCGAAACCAGCTTCCAGGACA
>JACPTH010000531.1 GCA_016192885.1 bacterium
AGGCTAATTAACTGAGAGAATTAGGAGTATCAAAAGTTAAAAATTAAAGATCAAAACGACAAAGAAAAAATCAAAAATATAACAGAGAATAACAAGTGAAATAATTGCTAAATTATCTGGCTATGTTTACGTTGAAAAGCCTTTGTGTGGAGGTTAAGATTTAATTTTTAATTTGTATTTTTGTTTTTTAAATTTTGCGTTTTGATTTAGATTTAAAAATTCAAAGTTGAAGCAATCGCTTAGAAGAATTCTTGTCCGTTTGCCCTATGCTTGGATGATAAAGAAATTGACAAGAGAGCGACTGTCGGTTAGACTTGATTGTCGCTTCAAGGCTAACGATTTCATTAAAGTAATGGTGCATACTTTACTTACCGCACGAGGTGATCAATGGGAAGGAAACGGTGTTGTGAGTTGCCCTTTTGCAAAGGGGCGGTTGAGGGTACACATAATAAACGCAGGTGTGATAACGATAGGAATATCCATCTTCACCAAATCATTTCTAGAAATGTCAGAAAAATTATGGCTTACATTGAATCCCATAAGAATTTTTCCGCCAACGACGTTACCCGAGAACTTTTTAATGGAAAGCTTGACAAAAATGAGAAAGGCTCCATGTATCGTCTTTTCCAAGCGATGCTAAGAGAAAAATATCTTCTCGATCACGGGAAACGCGACGGCCTCAAAGTTTACGCTTTTAATGCTTTAAAACCCGGGAAAAAAGTAACTTTAAAAAATAAAGCCGCTTCCAAAAAAGGAGCGGCCGGAAAAAACCAGTCTGAACCCTTGATTACTTCGCAACTTTCGGCTCGCGATCGCCTTGTAGAAAAACTAAAAGAGTTTATAGTTTTTAAAAGCGGTTCATGGAATCACGATGATTGGCTTTCCCTAATTCGAAGAGAAGATGTTCGAGAATTTGGTTTACCAGATGATGAAATGGGGCTTTTGCTTGAAGAAGAAAAAAGTCGCTTTTGGGCTCAGAAAACCAGAAAATTCTGAACCCCATGCTTGAATAGGCTTACCTACCCTCAATCCTCTCCCAACGTTCCCCGCTAATTTCTGGTTTTTTGGGGTGGTTCTTTTAATGGGAATCGGATTTACTCCTCCTCCTCCTCCTCATCATCGTCATCGTCCGCTTCATCGTCATCGTCCGCTTCATCTTCATCATCCTCTTCTTCATCATCATCTTCTTCTAACTCATCATCTTCTTCTAACTCATCATCGTCAAAATCATCATCATCTTCATCCAATTCTTCATCTTCATCATCCTCGTCATCCTCATCTTCAAAAAGATCATCTTCATCCTCATCTAAATCGTCATCGAAGTCATCTAAATCATCATCATCTTCCTCGAGGTCTTTATCTTCGTCATCTTGGATATCTTCCCATTTTTTCTTTGGCATTAGCAGTGTTTCTTCGTTGTCCCATTTATTGTTCAGCATTGTGGCTACCCCTTTCACAAAGCAAGATTTAGCGACATCAAAAGTCGATAAGATATTGGCATAATTCTGCCTTCATGTCAACAAGGAAAATTTTTGAAAATCCATAATTTTATTAACATGATTCCCGTGAAGTGGATGGTTCATGGGGTGCTTCTTTGACGGAAAAAATTAAAAATTCCGCATCTCTTGTTGTACCCTCAAAAACCTTGACTAAAACAAGCTTGTTGGTTATACTGGCCGAACAAATATCCACTTGGACGAAGTAAATTTATGTTTAAAGATCTTTCCAGTAGGCTGGCAACAATATTTGATAACCTTCGAAAGTCTGGAAAGCTTTCGGAAAAAGATGTTGATGCGGCACTTGCCGAAGTCAAAATCGCTCTTCTTGAAGCCGACGTCAATTTTCGCGTTGTCAAACAGTTTTCCAAGCGGGTAAAAGAAAAGGCGATGGGCGCGGAGGTCTTAAAAAGCCTCACTCCAGGTCAACAGGTAATCAAAGTTGTTTTTGATGAGCTTGTTGTTCTTTTGGGTAAAGACCCCGTGAAGTTATCCTTTTCACCTAAAAACCCCACCGTAATTCTAATGGCCGGCCTCCAGGGTTCAGGGAAAACCACCACCACCGGAAAACTTGGGTTGTTCCTTAGGAAAAGCGAAAAACGCAAGCCTTTACTGGTAGCCTGTGATACTTACCGCCCCGCGGCCGTTAAACAACTTGAGGTTTTGGGGAACCAATTAGGCATTGAAGTTTTTTCGATACCTCCAGGGACCAGACCCGCTGAAATCGCCTCTTTGGCAATTAAACACGCGCGAGAATTTGATTTTGATATCGTAATTATTGATACCGCGGGACGTCTTCATATCGATGAAGGAATGATGGCCGAAATTAAAGAGTTGAAAGAAGTTGCATCGCCCAACGAAATCTTACTGGTGGTTGATTCAATGACCGGGCAGGATGCCGTAAACATCGCTAAGAGTTTTAATGATCTTTTAGAGCTTTCCGGAATCATTTTGACAAAATTAGACGGAGATGCCCGCGGTGGGGCGGCATTATCGATCCGGGAAGTCACCGGGAAACCGATAAAATTTGTAGGGATCGGCGAAAAATTGTCCGCTCTTGAACCGTTTTTCCCCGATAGGCTAGCCCAGCGCATTCTTGGCATGGGCGACGTATTGACTCTCATCGAAAAAGCTCAAGAGGCCATGGATGCTGAAAAAATGAAAGAACTTGAGCGAAAATTCCGTGAAGCGGAGTTTAATTTCGATGATTTTCTGGACCAACTGCAACAGATTAAGAAAATGGGGCCTCTTGATCAGCTTTTAGGAATGATTCCGGGTTTTTCGAAAATTCCCAAAATCGGCGATTTGTCATTCGATGATAAGAATTTTAGAAGATTCGAAGCCATAATTCACTCCATGACTTCTCAAGAGCGTTCTAATCCCGACATTATTGACGGAAGTCGCAGAAAGCGCATCGCCTGTGGAAGCGGCAATTCAATACAAGATGTTAACCGATTGTTAAAACAATTTTCGCAAATGAGGCAAATGATGAAAGAAATTGGTTCAATGACAAAGAGGGGGAAGCGAAAGAACATTTCTTTCCCCGGTTTATAGTAATTTGAATTTGTCTAGTCTTGCAAAATGATTTACCTTAGAAAGGTGGAGAAGAAATATGTCCGTTGCAATTAGATTAAAGAAGCTTGGAACAAAAAATAGGCCCGCCTACCGAATTGTTGCGGTAGATAAACGCAAAAGTCGTGATGGAAGCACCTTGATGAACCTGGGCCATTACAACCCGTTATCAGCATCAGAGTCTGTGGTTCTTGACGAAGAAAGGATTCTTGGGTTTTTGAAAAACGGGGCAAA
>JACPTH010000532.1 GCA_016192885.1 bacterium
ACGGCATGAACTCCGGCATCAGTCCGCCCAGACCCATGAACTCGCACCTGCTCCCCAAACACAGCCCCCGCGGCCCGCTCAAGCTCTGCTTGAACCGTCGGGCGATTAGGCTGATACTGGAAACCATGGAAGGCACTTCCGTCATAGGTGACAACCATTTTAATATTCCTCGCTTGAAATGTCAAGGTAATTGTACCCCGCCGCGAAATTCTCGGTGAAACCCCGCCCTAATGGAAACTCCCAACATACCTTTTCAATTTTGATGAAAGCGCGACTTTTGTCACGACGCCTTTCACAAGACCGCCATCCAAGCATTTCTAACTTCTTCGGGAATTTTTGCGGTTTGAAGCATCTGAACGCAAATATCCTTTAGGAAGGAATCAAGCTCCGGGAGCTGCCGTACCGATTCCAAGGGAAGATCCCAATCCCGCGGGAAAATGATTCCACATGGGCAAACCCAGGCTGTCAACGTTCCCCTATCAAAAAAAACCACTTTGTCCATGAAGGCTATTCTCCCTCTCACCAATCGCTCATTCGGGAGCACTTGCGCGAGAAGGTGGGTATTATGAATACCCAAGAAAACGTAATTTCGGGTTCCCGCTTGGGTCGTAGGAGCTTCTTCGGTAGGCGTGGTGTCTTCTTCAAGGGATTGGCCCAGTAATCGCGGAGCCAAGAAAAGAGCGAACAATTCAACGTTTTTTTCTTCAGCAATTTTTAGAGATCCGCCCACGATTAAACCCTGCCTGTAAAGGATATGAATGTTAGTTTTAATGCTCTTTCCTGAAATTTCGATGCAGCCCGAAAGGTCGCCTTTTTTCACCAATTCCTCGGCGGCGTTAACATCATTTAAAAGAAAGGCGATTCCATTTAAGCTTAAATTTAAAACCGGAAGACTCTTATCAAGGTTCCATTCCGGGAAGAAGTTAATCCCGCTATCGTTTTCACCCAGAACGTAGCGATGGTACAAGCGACGTTCCTCACGAACAATTTCAGATAGAAATCGATCTTTTGCTTCGGGAGGAAGGCAGGAAATTTCGAGAATGGTTTTTCCGAGACGTAGCGCGCGATGCGAGGGAACCTTGAAAAACACGACGCTCATGGGGTCAATGCGCCCATAGCCGGATTTTCCTACAGATTCGTTTACATACCCTGTTTGAAGTTTATTCCCATTATTGTTCCAGGTGATCATGTATTTAAAAAAATAGAATTCTTCTTTTACGACATCTCCTTCCAAGGTTTGCCAAAGAAAAACTTGGGTTCCCTCCTCGCCTTGGAACCAACGAAGTTTTAGGTTGGGGTCATCGCTTTTCAAAGATGTCGCGGAAATCTCTCTTAACGATACTCCGAGAATCCGCGGTCGCAAAAAGTCGGAGATCTGCTTCGAATGGGATGAGGCAAGTTTATGAAAAGAAAACCCTACCGTCGACCCGGTTACGCTACAAACCAACAGTGTTGTTGTGAATTCAACGGAGCCGAAGCGAACCTTGGAGGCAATAAGGGATCCTTTTTTTAGGTTTGGGGGAAGAGATTTGCCTTTGGTGCTGATTCGAAGCCCGCCGAAACTAAGATTCGTTAGAGGAAACGCTCCGAAGTCCTGGAATGAGGCTTCCCCATCGGTTAAATCCACTCTAAGATATCGACGGCGCTCCAGGTCTTGAGTTGGTGGAGGAGGCTCTTTTTCCTGCCGGCCCGAAATCCAATCGACCAATTCTCTAAAATTCATGTTACCAGTATGTCACAGAACAGGTTGAAAATGCAAAATGATATGATAAAATGACATTACTTTGCTAATGTTCAGAATATTGGAGGTAATTTTTGAAAATCAATAATCAGCGATCAAAAATTCCCCCGAGTTATTGAGAAGATACGAGAATTATTATGAAGGAAGCAAGAAGGTTACATTCAGTTCCATCAACTCCAAATGAAAAACCAATTCAAGTCGTGATTTTCCAAATAGCTGAAAGAAAATTTGGAATTCACGCAACCAAAATCCTTGAGATAATTTTTCATCAGCAGATTCTCCCGTTACCTGTTCCAAAGCAACTTTTTGAGGGAATTATCAATCTTCGCGGGCATGTCATTCCCATTGCGCATGCTTTAAGAAGATTCGGCTTAAACCCGCGTAATCCAATCGAAAATTGCTCCATCGTTATCATTGACATCCTAGGAAATGAAGTTGGGATAATAACCGATCAGGTAGATCCTACGCTCCTCCAGGTTAACTCACATGACTTTGAAAAGAATGAAGTAAGCTATTTATCCGAAGACCCCATCAGTGGTGTCTTAATCAACCATGGTGAAAAAATTGAAGTCCTCGACCCCGACCGCCTTTTAAGCCAAGAAGAGATTAGAGAGTTGGAAAAAATAAAGGAAAGTTTTTGATGACTCCATTTTCTCCCTGGCGTTGCTCCGTTTGCGGATACGTTTACGACCCTCAAATAGGAGACCCGGATAATGGGGTTACGCCAAACACCCCTTTCGAGGAACTTCCAAGCGGGTGGGTCTGTCCGGCATGCGGGTCACCCAAAGAAATTTTTGAGTTAATGTAAAAAGATCCGCCCCAAAAAATCATCGGGGCGGAAAACATGAAAAATTCAAACTAAAGCCCGGCAATTATCCTTATTGGAACATTAGCGGAAGACCAAAGATTAATGTGGAGGGTCTTTGCCCTGTATCTTATGCACCCAGCTCTTCCATTGAAATAGTGCGGATCATCAGTTTCAGCGCTCAATTCGATTAGCGAAATTTTCCCGACTTTTTTGATTCGCCCCTGAAATTGATACAGTTTTTTCCCAAGCTTTAACTTAACATCCAGAGTTTTTGACCTTTTTTGAGATTGCACTATTATTGAGTCACTGGGTTTTGAATTACTTAGCTCTCCAGGCTTATTTTCATAAGCAAAAATTTTGAATTCCCCTGTTGCAAGATCTTTTAGCTTTTTACGACGGGTAGGCGGGAATTTCTCATAACAAAAGTTGAGGAGGTCACTCCAAGCGCGATTTTGAATTTTTGACGCCGAAACGTTGGCAAAAGAAC
>JACPTH010000533.1 GCA_016192885.1 bacterium
CCCGAAAGCTTACATGGATGTAAGCTTTGAGGGGTGAGACGAAAAAATCGAGATGTTTAAAAATCGAAGTTACCGAAGCAATCGGCGTGAAACGATTCGAGCGAGGAGTCAGGGGATCGAGATGAGCTGTCAGTGCGAATCAGAGAGAATTTTTGCCTTGGCCGAGAATTGCTATCCCTATTCCCCTACCATTGACACCCCTAAGTTTTGTTCCTATAATTAGAAAAGTCTTTTGTTGGAGGGCATTTGCGAACGTGGAGAAGGCGAAAGTCGCGGGATTGCTTTTTTTCTTCATTCTCTCCATTTTAGGATGCCAGGAAAAAAGAATTGAACCAAGCCAATCTCCATCCGCTCCAAGGCTAATGATAAATCCTCCCGGAACCCCCGGGACCATAGTAAAGGTAACCCTCGAACCGCCCAAGTCTAACGAACCCCGGTCTAACGAGGAAGTCAAAAATCACCTATCCTTGGCTCAAAGAGAGTACCTTATCGCCTATGAAAAGTATGTAAAAGCCCTTCGAGAAGAAGGGCCTCAAAATATTGAAACTTTAAAGGCTTTGGCGAATTACCAGGAAAAGTATCAATTGTATCAAATGTTATTGAGCGCCAGCGACTTTTAGCAATTCCCAAATAATATTGCTAACCCTGCGATTGTAATTAGGGTTCCGATCATTTCGCTTATGCTGGTTGCTTCTTTGTTCAGAAAAACTATTCCGGCAATTGTTAAAATACTTCCAAATAACTTTGGACCGGTAAGCTTTTCCTTTAAAACAATTACGGTAATAACTAAAGCGACAAGCGGGTAAACTGAAGTAAGTACCGCGACTTTTCCCGCGTCTCCCACTTCCTTCATGGCTTTTAAATATGTGAAGACTCCCGCGCAACCTGCCATTATCCCTGAAAATGCCAGGCAAGCCACGCTTTTTTGTGAAGTTTGGGAGAACATTTCCCATTTCCCGCTAGCCGTAACTACGAATGCGCTGGCGATAGTGACTGCAATTGCGCGAACTAAAACGCCGACAGCCGCGTCATTGTTAAATGCGGCATATCTATCGAATACCGGGGGAATCCCCCACAAAATAACCGTTAATAAGACATACCACATTTTTCGTTTCCCTCCGAAACTTTGGAAATAAATAAAATAGCGTTTAATTAAGCTTTATGCACTCGGCTAACGTGGATCGGTTCTTACCTGCGTGTTTGCTTGCGTAAAGAGCTTTGTCCGCCATCTCGATAAGGGATTCCCGATCGTGGGCATCCCCAGGATAAGAAGCGATCCCAAGACTACACGTAACCTTTAGATTCCCTAACGGGTGACTGATAGAGGCTCCCGAAATTAATTCTCTTAGGCGTTCCGCGGAGAGAAAAGCTTCCTCGCCCCGGGTTTCCGGCAAAATAACGGACATCTCCTCTCCGCCGTATCTGCAGGGAATATCGATGGAACTTCGAAT
This sequence comes from bacterium, assembly GCA_016192885.1. Lineage (GTDB taxonomy): Bacteria > Muiribacteriota > Ozemobacteria > Ozemobacterales > Ozemobacteraceae > JACPTH01. Next base: position 1,452 of record JACPTH010000533.1, read on the forward strand.
AGTTTCTTTTATAACATTTGCAACCCTTTGAAGAACCTGATCCCCGATCTGGTGACCGTACACATCGTTGAAATGTTTAAAATCATCAATATCTATCATAATAAGGGAAAGCTTCAACCCATACCGTCTCGCACGCAAAAGCTCCTCGGAAAGCCTAGCTTGAAAATACCGATGGACAAAGAGTCGAGTTAAACCATCGGTAATTGAAAGTTCGTAAAGTTTATTATTTTCAATGATGACTGCAGCTTGGGAAGCAATCAGGTCAAGAAGCGAAAGATCGCTTTCAACGAATGGGATATTCCCCCTTTTGTTCACAATGTTAAGGACCCCAATAGTCCCTTCCTTAAATTTAA
>JACPTH010000534.1 GCA_016192885.1 bacterium
AACCGCTTCAATTATTTGCTTATACCCTGTACATCTGCAAAAATTCCCCTCAATCGCTTCTTTAATTTCATGTTCGGACGGCTTGGAAGATTTTCGAAGAAGGGCTTTTACCGACATAATCATTCCCGGCGTACAAAACCCGCATTGGACCGCGTGATGCTTTTGAAAGGCTTGTTGCAACTTTGATAATTCCCCGTCTTTGGCTTCACCTTCAATAGTTTCGATTTCCGCTCCGTTTACTTCAGCCGCAAGTACCAAACAGGAGTTCACCGTTTCGCCATTTAGTAAAACCGTACATGCTCCGCACTCACCAACCCCGCATCCTTCCTTGGTGCCTGTTAACCCAAGATCCTCTCTTAAAAACCTAAGAAGGGTTCGATGTTGAGGAATTTCTCGGGAATATTGTTTTCCATTAACCTTTACGGTGATTTCCATGGTTTTCTCCTTAAATGTCAGCAATCTTCCAATTTCATTTCAAATCCCAAAGAAAATTCTTGGTCGAGAATTTTTACCATTAACCGCTCAATTTGAACTTGGATCATGAACATGCGATAGTCTTTTGAAGCCCTAACATCGTCGATAGGTCGAACGGCTTTAATCGCCATTTTTTTTACTTTTTCAACGGGAGTAGTTTGGGGAAAATCAGGCAAAACAATCGGGGTGGTCGCGCATGCTCCAATAGCTAACCTCAAGCTATTTCCTCTTTTCACCATTGCCGCGCTTGCTAATGCTAAATCGTGCCCTTTAACTCGTTTTAGCTTCTCAAAGCCTCCGGAAACCTTAGCCATGGAAGCGGGGATAATCAATTGACTGACAACTTCGAATTCCTTAAGAACGTTCTTTTTGACGCCCGTGAAAAAATCTTTTAAATCAACATTTCGGGTAGAATTGAACGAATCAATCTTAAGAAATGCTCCAAGGCAAAGAAGCACGGGTGCCATATCCGCGGAGGGAGAGGAAGTGCAAATATTTCCTATTACGGTTGCCCTATTTCTTACCTGAGGTGAGCCAATCTGAATGGCCGCATCCGCAATTAGCGGAAATTGCTTTTGAACCAAGCCATTGTTTATTACCTCGCTGCATGTAACGGCCGCTCCAATTGACAAACCTTCTTTTGTTAGCTCAATTTTTTTCAATTCAGGAATATTTTTTAGGTCTACAAGGAAAGAGGGAACATTCTTCCCCGCCCTAATATCAACCAGCAAATCCGTTCCACCCGCTAAAATTTTTGCACGCCTCTGATGTTTCTTTAAAATTTCACATAATTCCTTTGAATTGTTGGGGGAAATATACGCAAACTCTTGTAGCATAAAAATCTCCTTGAAGAGTTGAGGGGGATTCAATGGTTTCTCTCTATTAAATAATCCAAATTTGGCGGATTTTCAAGGTGTTTTGCTTTCATCCAGGGCAATTCTTGGTCAAGGAAAAAGTTCTATCTGATTCGCACACTTGACTCCTCGCTCGAAGCGTTTCACGCCGAGCGCTTCACGCCGAGCGCTTCACGCCGAGCGCTTCACGCCGAGCGCTCCCGTAACGGAATTTGTCAATTTTTTTGAGACAGTTTTCGAGAAGAATTTACTGTTGACCTCCTTTGGTTGAATTTTCTGGTGGGTTGATCCAGACGGCGTTGGGGAGAGGATTCGGGATAGGTC
>JACPTH010000441.1 GCA_016192885.1 bacterium
AAAAGTTCCCAAAAATCGATTTGATTCCTTCCACAAATTCTTCAGGATTTTCATTTTGCATCTGAGGACCATTTGAAGATTTTCTATCAGCCAAAGACAGAAGGGCTATCCCTAATCCGTCGCGACCTGTCTCTGAAAAGTATCGAAACAAGGCTCTTTCCGCCATACCACCCTGAATTAGAAGCCCGGGCCGCATATGATTCTTTACAACTTTATGAATAAACTGTACTTCAGCGGAGGAAAGTTTTAGACGTTGGGCAATACTTTGGGCAATTTGGGAACCAACCATCTCGTGGCCATGGAAAGTGATTTTGTCCAATTGCTGATCGTGGCTTTTACACGATGGTTTCCCAATATCGTGAAGCAGACAAACAAATTTTAACACTTGCTCGAAAGTTCTGGTGCCGGCAATGTGTTCCTTAATGCTTTCTTTAAATCGGTCCCAACCTGGGAAAGGAGTTAAACCACTAAGCATTTCTTCAAAAACCTTATAGGTCTCGATTGTATGCTCAAAAACATCGAGATGGTGCCACTTATTTTGCTCAACTCCCTTCATAAGATAAAGTTCCGGAATAACGGTTTTTAAAATGTTGTTCTCCAAAATGAACCGAACCCACTTTGAACTTTTGGGGGAGGAGAAAATCTTGAACAATTCATCCCTAATTCGTTCTGGGGAAACATCTTTGAGTCTATCCGCTTCAGACTTAATCATTTCCAAAAGACCGGAAGAAATGCTTGCGTCAAAATGGGCGGCAAGGCGGAAAGCACGCATTATCCTCAACGGGTCATCTAATAAAATACCGTCCGAGCATGGAACAATTCTCTTTTCTTCAAGGTCTTTCCACCCATCCAAGGGGTCAAAAACAGGGAATTCATTTTCCAAAAGCGGCCATGAGAGTTCAACCGCCATGGAATTTATCGTAAAATCTCTGGCCTTCAAATCAGCTTCAATTGTAGGCCCCCTAAATTTTGCTAAGTCCAAAGTGAAATAAACACCGTCCAACATCCTAACTATTCTAGCAATTGAATGTTCGTCATCGAGAGCAACATAACCTGCCTTTTTTTTCCTGGCATAATCGCTGGAGAATAGGGTTGGATCCTGGGGCATAACAAGGTCAAAATCTATGATCTCGGATCCCCCCAATGCAAGTTCCCTGATCGCTCCTCCGACT
>JACPTH010000442.1 GCA_016192885.1 bacterium
GTTGAGAAGGTACAAATTAAATCAAAACGGATACTCATACTCAACGGCGGTTCTAAAATACCCGAATCTATCATTTTTCAGCCGTTGGAATAGTGTAGGCATTAGCTGCGGGTCGTTTCTTTCCAGATTAAAGGTCAGAGCCCCCATCTCAGACATGTTGGTTCCAAAATGGGTATACCCGTCAATAAACGCGCCGCCACCAAAAGTCAATTTAAGCCTGCTACCTAGGCGGTAACCGCAATATCCTTCAAATGTTTTACGCCCTCGGTAGCTCTCGGTTTTTGAAAAAACCATGACTCCATCCCAGGAAAACCGGTGCCCGATAACCCCTCCTAAACCTACCGAAAACGCGACACAATCTAAAGAAATGCCTGCCTGCCTAATTTCCCCGAACTTGTAATCGGAATGAGCCATTACGTTTCGATGAAACCAATGATTCAAAGTAACATGAGAGGATTGTTGGCTCCCCTCATCAACCGTAAATCTCACATTCCCCTTTAAAACAGGTTTTGGTTCTGTTCGCTCCATTTCTCGACCAATATAAAGAGTAGTTTGGGGGGCTGCGCCGCCGTGGCAATCCATGCAAGGGGTATTCCCCGGCCGCAATCGGGAAGATTCGAACAACTTCACATCTAACTTATCTTTAAAATAATCAAAATCAAAAATAGTTGACAATCCGTGAAGCTGCACTTTCCCTTCGGTTCTTTCAAACCTAAGGGCATCAAAAAGCTCGATCCCTTTTGATTCCCTCCGTTCGGTGACGGAACGCCCCTCAAATTGCTTGGGAACCTTTAGCGTAAGCTTTTCTTGGCTTCGAAAAATTTTTGGCGAAACAGAAACCGACTCGGTTTCACTCCAGGTAGTTCCCTCGGGGAATAAGGGAAAAACAAAAAACATAAAAAACACCGTTAAAACCGGCTTAAGCAATCTTCTAGAAAAAGTCACCTTATTCCGACCAGGAAAAAACTCAAAGGAAAAAAACCGGCGCTACTTGCGCAAAAATACCCGATGAATTCGAGCTAGAATAAAACACGCGCAATTCTCAACGGTTATTATTGAAACCAATCAACTCGTTGTGAATGTTCTGGCAATTGAGGTGCCCGAATAGATTCCTACGCTGGAATCATCGGCGCGTTTAACGGATGACGAACTATAGGTAAGAGTATAGGTAGACCCGCCCCTAAATTGCTTCCCGTTCTTGGTGTTAGAAACAAGAGTAACCAGAAGATAACTGTATCCCAAGGAATCATTCTGCGAAACTTGCAGCAAACCGCTTGAAATATCACTGTGACCAAGAGTAACGGTGCTTCCGGATGCGCCTCTCGCGGTAATTTGGAAACTGGTCGTGGCAGTTTGGACAAGCGCGTCAAAAGTGATTTTAAGCGTAGTATTTGTCGAGGCGACCCCCACCGCGTTAGCAAGCTCGGCAAAGGTTCCATCGCTCTTTCTGTATTCTATGCTCTTAACTCCTAATGATTTAGACGATGTCCCGGTCGAAGTCGGAACGGATACTCCTGAACCTCCCGTTGCGGAAACCGTATATGTTCCACCTGCATTCGTAGCAATATTCAGGGTTACTTCAAGATTCTTTGAGGTCGAACCAGATGTCGTGGTATCTAGGGAAATAGAAATAGTTACAGGGTTCTTTGAGCCAACTTGAACCGTTAACGAAGCAGTGCCCCCGCCGGCGGATATAATAGAGGAAAAACCCGAGTTGGATGAATCAACTGAAACCCTATAAATCATATTGGTTCCGCTCGTGGAATTGTATGTCAGGGTCGTTCCGTTAATAGTCACTTTAATATCTTGCGGAATTAAAGCGGTCCGAATTGAAGCAGTTAAAGCGCTAGTAGGAACATTGGTCTGAAGCACTAGTGCGTTGGCCTTTTGGGTTCCTGTCGAAGTCACTTTGTCATCATTGATGTCAAAGCAACCAAAAGAAAAAACTGAGAACGCAAGAATCAACCCAAGGAAAAACCTCTTAAGACTCATCTTTTCCTACCCCTAAATTACAAAATTAATTTGCATTGGTCAACAAAAGCGAAATTGTAAAGAAAGCGAAAACGCTCTCCGGAGATTTACTTCCGGAAAGCGTTGCTCGATTTTAGTTCTTATTGAACAGTGAAGGTAACTGTTGAAGAGGTATCTAGAGCATTACTGTTAGTATCCGTAAAGCTTCCGCTTACGAACGTAATAGTATAGCTTCCTGCGGTGAGTGTCTTCCCAGTTTTAAATAGAATTGTAACAACCTTCTTAGTTGAATCTTGAGTGGGAGCTTGGAAATAATCTTTGTAGACTCCGGTTACGGTGCTTGATCCGACAACTTTTTTGAAAGTGTAAGACGAAGAGGTGGTTAAGTCGGTCGGTAGCGTCACGCCGTAATCAAAAGTTAACTCAACGTGATGGGCGGCGGTCGTAACATAAACCGGAGAGGTTCCGGATTTAACGGTCGTGCTGGCGGAATTTTTTGCATCCCAAGAGACCAACGCGGCTTTTTTGATTTGGAGCTTATAAACACTGCTTGCCGCGATGGTGGCGGTAACAGTCGCATTGCTCGCGGAAGTAATAGTGGCACTATTGAAAGTCACATCATAGGATGAATAGGGGTCAAGTTTGGTGGACCCGGTTTGACCGTAAACAGTCAGGCTTAGAACTTTCTTGTCAGTCGATAAGCTCATAGTTGCCAACCCGTTATCAGAATTACTAAATGTCACGGTAACGCTTGTTCCGCTGGTTTTCTTCGCGGTAACCGAATAGGTTGTCGGAATCGCCGCAATGGCATTCGAAAAATAAATCTTGAAAACCGGTTGGTCGAACGGAACATCAGTTACAACCGTGGTCGCGCCAAGAGTCGCTTCCGTCGTCGAATTCGCCGGAGTCACAGTTACTTTCTCAACATAGAGAGAAGGTAAAGTTGTCGTAGGAGCGCTGACCGGCGCGGTTTGGGTCGCGGTGGTAGTGGTTGGAGCAGTTGCAGTGGTAGTGCCGGCAGGAATATAGGCAACGGTATAGGTGTAAGTTACGGTTCCCGTTGAATTGCTTAGAGAAAAGCTCAAGGTGGTGGTTACGGGGGCAACCGTTGGGGCGGCGGTGGTTCCTGCTAAGGACGAAGTCACTTCGAAAACGACCGAAATCGGCGTCGTCAAACCTGGCGGGTAGATTTTCAAGCTCATGGCATAATTTCCGCTTGTGGCACCCGAAGACAGGTCTGTCGTGGGAATGTTAGTCGCAGCGGTATACGTAACAGTGGTGGTATCAGACGCTGTGATAGTCATCGTGTAAGTGGCGCCACTCTTGCCATACATGTAGCAAGTAGCGTTTGACAAATCAAGATTCGCGGCCCGAATAGAAGCGCCTGCAACAGTTTTTGGAAGTTTCACCGACGGCTTAACGGAAGTAACAGAAGCAGCCCCGCCTGCAGCGGTAGTAGCTCCATCACCTTCGTCAAAACCCCAAAGACCATCGATTCTACAACCGGTAACAAAAGGAATAAGACCTACCATTAGGACAATAACCAAAATTTTTCTCATGACGTTTTCATATCCTCCTTCAGAATTGTGACGAAAGATTTACCATAGGGCAATTTGAAATGTCAACAAAAAAATTTTCCTTTCCCTTAAACTTTCTATGTTTGTATCTTTGAACCATGTCAAAAAAAAGGTTCGTTTAGAGCCATGAATCAGGTTTCAGGGTTAATATCTACTTCTCTAACGCCCTTTTTGGAGCGATTTATTTCGACTTGATTTCGAACAAGATCTCTAACATTTAAAGGGTTAGGAATTCCCTCAAAGAAGATTCGCGAACTTCCGCGATCGGTAGTTTCAATTTTTAAGTTCCCGTAGCCAAAAACTCTTAATACCAACGGTTCTTCTACATGAAATTCCTTGACACGGTAAAGCTCAATATCGTCATTTTCCTTTGAAAAAATTCCGCGACGAAGCTTAATTCTCTCAGTAGTTAGCTCATATTCCGTCGTTTGGATAGTCAAAAAACGAATTATTCCCATTACCAAAGGAACAATTAACCAGCAGAACAAAAGACAGATGCCGTAGTATCCAATGGATAAAAGATGAGAAGGCCTCCCTCTCCAGATTTTTTCCTCGGGCATAAGTTCCTCCCTAAAATCAAAAATTTTCCAAAAGCAAAAGGCAATTTAAAGAATTCATGAAATAAATGCCTATTCTTATTCCGAAAAGTCAAGCTCTTGGAGCCTTCTAAAAAATGGCAATTCAACGGACATAGGCTAAACACTTACAATAAGGTTTGGTTTTCGCTATAATGGGGCGCCATTATGCCCATCATTTCCTTTTTTTGTAAATTTCTTTCTTTTTTCGCGGGCGATCGTTTTTTATTCTCGACAGCGATTTTTTTAGCCTCATTCCTTCTGTTTTTAATTCAACCGATGGCGGCCAAAATGACCTTGCCAAATCTTGGGGGAGCCCCCACCGTTTGGATAACCTCCATGGTCTTTTTTCAAACCATGCTTTTTTTGGGGTATTTGTATTCTCATTTTTCCATCAAGCTGCTTGGAGTTGGCCGCCAAAAACGCTTTCATATAGTTCTTGCCATATTTTCGCCCTTTTTTTTGCGATTAGGTTTTCCTGATTCAATCGCTAATTCCGCTTCTTCATACCCAATTTGGTGGTTGTTTCGAGAACTTTTTCTTTCTCTCGGATTTCCGCTTTTTATTATTGCGGCTACCTCTCCCCTTCTTCAATTGTGGTTTTCATTCACTCAAGATCTTTTTGGAAGAGACCCCTACTTTCTTTTCCAAGCTGGGAACATCGGGAGTATGGCCGCCCTATTGTGTTACCCGACTCTAATTGAGCCCAATTTTCCTCTCAGCTTCCAAACCAATCTATGGATAATCGGGTTTGTTATTCTTATTCTCCTTCTTATTCTTTGCGCATTAAGAGTTACCGCTTCCCAGGTTTCTAACTTTTGCCTGCAGGGGCAAAATGACCCTATTCCTCCGTTGCCTCTGTTAAAAAAAGTAAAGTGGGTTTTATTTTCCTTTATTCCTTCAAGTTTAATGTTAGGGGTTACAAACTTTATTACTACCGATCTTGCTCCTATTCCCCTTCTTTGGATTATCCCCTTGACGCTTTACCTACTTTCTTTCATTGTGGTTTTCTCCAGGAAGAGTCTTATCCCAAATTTTTGGTTCCTGACTTTATTGACCGTCATGCTCCCCATGTTTATTCCTATCCACACGTACCATGTTGCTTCCCCTTTGTGGTTAATCATTCTCTATCATCTGACCGTTTTTTTCCTAATCTCTGTTCAATTTCATGGAGCGATTGCGGAAGAGCGGCCTCCGACTTTTCACCTTACGAATTACTATCTTCTTATCTCTTTTGGAGGGTTAATGGGAGGACAATTCAATGGAATTATCGCTCCGTTGGTTTTTAATCAGCTCACCGAGTATCCGGTAATTTACGCGCTTGCTTTTTTACTAGTTCCCGTCCGCGCCTTCAATTGTCAACAACGTTCCTTTCCGCGATGCCTTGCATTTTTGTCTCTGGGATTAAATTTCTTTCTAATTTTCGAATCGTTTGATGCATTTTCAAAAATTTCCATAAATCCTTCAAAGGCTGCTATGGTTTTTACCTTGATTTTCATGAACCTAGTGTCCTACTTTTTCCCGAAAGTTGTAACCATCGCTCTTGCTACTGTTTTTGCGGTTTTATCTTTTAATATTTCACCTTCAGATTTTGAAGTAAAATCAGGCCGAAGTTTTTTCGGAGTGTTTCAAATTTTTCGGGATGAAAATTCAACCAACCACCGACTAATCCATGGAACAACCAACCACGGGGGTCAGTTTCTTCAAGCCCCATTTTCCCGCAAACCCCTTTTCTACTATTACACAGAAAGCCCGATTGGTCAGGTTTTTAAAGAACTCAATGCGAAATCTGGAATGCTAAATGTCGGTATTGTCGGCTTAGGAACCGGAGGTTTGGCCGCATATGCCAGGTCAGGAGATCGATTCACCTTCTATGAAATTGACCCCCTCATCGTGGAAATTGCTAATAACACGGAATACTTCACATATCTAAAAGATTGTTTGGGAAGTTGCAGCGTAGAATTAGGCGACGGCAGAATTTCTCTTAAATCCGCGCTTGAGAATCATTTCGATTTAATCATTTTGGACGCATATAGTTCGGATTTTGTACCAGTTCACCTGTTAACAAAGGAAGCCGTTCAAATGTATTTCAGGAAGTTAAAGAAAGGGGGAATTCTAGCTTTTCATATTTCTAACCGCTACCTTAACCTTGAACCTGTCCTTGGAAATCTGGCAAGGGCCGGTCGTTATCGCGCTTTAACCCAATTATATGACCCATCGAAAGATTCATCCATTCCCAAGTCAATCAAGCCATGCATTTACAAGTCAAAATGGGTTATCATTACGCGATACAAATTCAACTTCGGGAATTTGCCGAACGATGATCGGTGGAAAGCCGTTAAGGAAAATCGGGAAATTCCTCAATGGACGGATGATTACACAAGCATTTTGAAACTCTACCATGAATAGATTTCTTTTTACTCAAAGAGTTGCAAATAATTTCGAATTGGGAATTGGGAATTGGGAATTAAGGGTTACGGATTTGAAATTGATAGCTTGGGAGAAATCAAAATGAACAAAGATTTAAAATGTTGTAAAAACGTTTTGGAAGCAATTGGAAAGACCCCCATGATTCGACTACGCAGACTTTCAGGCAATCTTACAACCCCCATTTTAGTGAAATTTGAGGCGATGAACCCTGGAGGAAGCGTAAAGGATCGTGTCGGAATTGCGATGATCGAAAATGCGGAAGCCTGTGGCGAATTAAAATCCGGCGGAACGATAATTGAAGCCACCGCGGGGAATACGGGAGTCGGCCTTGCAATGGCGGCGGCAGTTCGCGGATATAGATGCGTTTTTGTTTTACCCGACAAAATGAGCCCGGATAAAATTCGCCTATTAAAGGCTTTTGGGGCTGAAGTCGTCATTACCCCTTCAAGCGTTCAGCCCGATTCGCCTGAAAGTTATAACGGGGTTGCGGATAGACTCACACGCGAGATTCCAAATGCCTGGCGACCCAATCAATTCGGAAATTTGGCCAACCCTGATGCTCATTATCGAACGACAGGGCCTGAAATCTGGGAACAGACCGGCGGGAAAATTACCGCTTTTGTCGCGGGGGCAGGAACGGGCGGAACTCTTTCCGGAGTTGGAAAGTTTCTGAAGGAAATGAACCCCCGAATTCGCATTATTGGGGCTGACCCCGAAGGTTCGATTTTATCGGGGGGCAACCCCGCTCCATATAAGGTCGAGGGAATCGGTGAAGATTTTGTCCCAAAAACGTTAAACGCGCAAGTCGTAGATGAATGGATTAGGGTAAGTGATGCGGAATCGTTTGACATTTCACGAAGGCTTGCCAGAGAAGAGGGAATCCTTTGCGGAGGGTCTTCGGGTACGGCATTGGGAGCCTCCTTAAGATATGCCCAAAGACTTTCAGCCGACGATCTCTTGGTAGCACTTCTTCCTGATACCGGAAGAAATTATCTTGAAAGGTTTTTCGATGACGAATGGATGGAGAAAAATGGTTTCGCCAAGAGAATTCAGCAAAGTTTAACGATCGGAGAAGTTCTTTCTCGCAAAAAACCATGTGAGGTTATTTTTGTTAAACCACATGATAAAGTTTCGACGGCAATAAAATTGATGCGTGATTTTGGTTTTTCGCAGTTACCTGTAATAGATAAAGGTTGTTCCGTTGGGGCACTTCATGAAGTTACTATCGCAAAACAACTTCATCACGGTGGAGACCCTGAAAAAATCCTTGTGGAAAGCGCAATGGCGCGACCTCTTCCGGTTCTGAATCCAGGCGTGGACATCGAAGAAGCTTACCGCCTACTGCTTTCCGGCCA
>JACPTH010000443.1 GCA_016192885.1 bacterium
CATTTCGACCAGAGGGAGAAATCTCATAAAACCTTTCTGGAAAGGCAAAACCAAGGTATTCTTTGGAAGAATTAAATGACCCTGTCCCTGCATTGTAACCGTGAACTTTCGCACTTTTTTCAAAGAAGGTTTTGCGGTTTTCGCGGAAAGACATTAGTGGAGCTGACCGAAATAATCTGCAAGCGAATCCCAAGGCTTGCCATGGCCATCCAGGATGGATGGTAACCCCGCAGATCGCCATGGATGGCGATTCGAGGGGGTTTTGGCAAAAGCTTGGAGATGAGCTGGAAGTTATCATTTCGAATTAGCGTAACGAAGTCTTGGAGCGAATTCCGCAAAACCCAAACAAAAAAGTGCGAAAGTCCACTAACCATTTTAAGAATCTTTTAAAAGAAAAACTTCTACCTGCCTGGTTTTTCCTTTAACTGTTACGCTTGGAATATGCTTCAATAGCGAGGAATCCCCGCTTTCGGAAAGAACGGAAGCAATTCGCCCTTCAAGCGCTACTCCCCCCGACTGCTCATGAAGAGCCAAGTCGCATAACCGAGACGCAAGATTTACGGTATCCCCGATGACCGTATACTCAAGCCGGACTTCCGCGGCCCCTAGAATTCCGGCCAATACCGGACCAAAAGCCAATCCGATTCCGAGATGAGAAGCCTCCTTTCCGCTTTCGCCGGAATTTGCGAAATGAAAGTGTTCACTTTTTAAAAACTCCTTTCTCATCGCTGATGCGCTTAAGACGGCATTTTGCACCGCCCCTTTCAACCCGCTTGGCGCGCTTGGATAAAAAACCGCCAGGATTTTTTCGCCGATAAATTTATCAATTTCTCCCTGATTGTTTTGAATTATTCCGGACATTGCTTCGAGATATTGGTTTAGAAAAGACACAAGTTTCTCGGGTTTAAATTGAGCCATCATCGATTTGAAATTGGAAACCCCGGCGAATAATACTACGGCTTGAAGGTTTTTCCCCTTAAGAGCCTGCCGCTCCAGATTTTCATCCCGAGCAGCCGACTTTACGGATTCCGAGACGAAACGACCCAATAACCGCCCTTCTTCAACCCCGCTTGCCATATTGTTAAAGGCTTTTGCCAATGAATCAAATTCGTCAGATCGCTCAAAATGCAATCGAATTCCAAAATTTCTCCGCATGATTTCTTCGGTTGCCCGTGAAAACTCTTGAACGGGCTGAAGAAACCTTCGAGAAACTTGAAATGCAAGAAAAATGGTGAAACATAATAGGATGCCCAAAAAGCCTCTTTTTTCCCACGCTTGAGTTCTATCACTTTCCAGCGCTTTTCCGATCTCAGAAGTGCCATGCAAAACCATCTTGCAAAAATTGCTATTTGGCAAACCAATGAGAAGTTTTTCCCGATCGTAATTACCCAACAATTGTGATGTAGTTTCGTTGGAGGCCAAAGACAACGAGATCACTTCTCGAATTTCCGGGGTTTGAGGGGAGATTTCCCCTTCAAAAGAAATCCCTATCTTTTGCTCCCTTATAAAAGGAACCCAATAATTACCAAAAATCCCCACGTTTGGGTGAAATGGATCTGAAACACCAAAAGCTACTTCAGGGTTAACTTTCCCTATTTCATTTTTCCAACCATTGAAAAGATGAAAATTCAATGCCTTGGAATCAAAAGAAGCCTGGAAAACAAACCGCGGAAGACCTTTTAAAAAAATGTGTTTCCTAAAAATCTCCGCACGGCCAGTTCCAAAATCCATCCCGCTGAAAAAGTAGGGGGAGGAGAGAAATCCCGAAAATAGTTCAGGGGAAACAAAAGCGGTAAAAAAATTCCGGATTTCATCAATTTGAGCCTCAAGTAACAGGTTCCGTTGGGTGTCCCCAGTTTTTGAATTTTCCGAAAACTCCTGGTTTAGGAAAACCATACCTTGCTTGTGAAGCCCGCTAAAAAATTGGGTGGTCAAATCTGGGGGCTCATCAGATTTCTCCGAAGACAACGGAGAAAAATGAGCTGTTACATCTCTACCGCAGGCAATAAAAAAACTTTCGATAAACAATCCATTTTTTATAAAATTCTC
>JACPTH010000444.1 GCA_016192885.1 bacterium
CCTTCATTCATTATCGAAGACAATCCGCTCAAAGAACTCATCGAAGTCGAATCCATGACGACCGAGTTCGTCGCAAGAGTCATGTTGCTCGCCTGCACCATTGTCTGATTCACAAACTGATTTAAAGCATCCTCGTAAATGGTAGATGTGGAAAGATCGAGCCCCTCAAGGGAGGTTTTAATCTTGCTCGCCAATTCGGTAGATGCTTTTGGAAACAAGAGCTCTGACGAAAGGATTTGCTCGATAATTGTCGCGATAACGTCAGGTTGGGTGTTCGAATTTTTGGGGCTTAATTCAACGATGTTTTCAACTTGCGCGAGAAGGTCGGTTGCCCCATGAAAATCGGAGAACCCGGAAATATGGCCGCCTTCAATGTGAATATCGCCAATCACCGTTTGGGCGGGGATTGAGTTGAATGAGGTTTGTGCTGACCCGCTCGCATCGACCGGAACTGTTTTCGATAAAATCGTCGTCGGGGTTGACGCGTTGCCAATGTTTATCAAAATGAGCTTGAAGGTTACCGTAGGTGTCGTGTTTTCAGAAGCAACGATTGCGGCTTTCGGCTCGATTTGAGAAGTTTCGCCTAAAATCAGGCTTCTCGGAGAGCCTTTTACCGATGCGGGAAAGGTCAGCTTAAAACGAACCGATTGAGCAAGTGGTTTTGAGAGGGGCTCGCTTGTGATTTGCGGAGCTGTTGGGTTCGAATCGGTTTTCCAGCAGCCGGTTTGCGCTAAAACACATGCGAGAGCGGCGATCATCACCGGAATCCAAATAGTTCTTTTCATGTGTCACCTCCCAGTTCATTTATTTGGGCATTATTTTGCGGTATAATTACTTGAGAATTTCACAAGCGGAATTGAGACATGCAAATATTCGATTTTAAAAATGATTTCGTTTTCAAGTATGTTTTTGGTGAAGAGCGGAATGAAAAGCTTTTGATTAGCTTGTTAAACGCCTTGTTGCGCCTTGAAGGGTCTGATAAAATAACGTGGATTCAAATTTTGAACCCGTTCAACCAAAAGGAATTTGACGAATCGAAGTTATCGATTGTTGACGTAAAGGCCCAGGATGGTCTGGAACGTCAGTATAATATTGAAGTTC
>JACPTH010000445.1 GCA_016192885.1 bacterium
AGAGAATATTCCCGGCGCGGGCCCGGAACCTTCTTTTCTTGGTTATAGATTGACTTTGCCCGCTCTAACAACCGATTCCCTTCCGTGCCTTTCATTAGGTTTTCTTCCGACCACTTTTGTAGCGCCTCGGGGAATTTACTTAGAATTTCAACAATTTCGAGGAAAAGCGATTCATTTAGGTGCGCGGCAAAAATAGAAAAAAGAAATGAAAGGTTTTCGGAATCCCGTTCGACGGCTAGACATTCAAGCAATGTCCCCCGTATGGCCGGGAAATCAAAGGATGCTGCGATATGAAGGCCCTCTAAGCGCCGCTTTGTCTGAGATGATAACATCCATTGGCGACATAAATTAATCGCGTTGTCTTTATCTAGAACGCTTAGGGTTTTGAAGGCGGAGGAACGTACATCCGCTTCATCGTGGTTGGTTAACTCCAAGGCTTTATCGATTATCCCGACATGGTTCGGAAATTCGGTTCCAAGTTCAATTGCCCCCGCCAAGATCGCCGGATCAGTGGATCTTAGGCATGTTAGAATTAGGGCAAGAGCTTCCTTCCCCTCGAATTCAACGATAAACCGCAACAACACCGCTTTTCTTTCATTCGTAACCTCTTGAAACAAAGATTGAACCCATGCTCTATTCTCGTGATATTCTTCCCGATTAAACGAACGGATTCGAGTCAAGCATTCATCGAAAGAAAATTGCTGAACGCGGTTCCATTCATCAAGACGATTTCGAATTCCCGGGTCAGTTTCAGTTTGTGAATGTTCTGACAAAAGATTCGCGGCACCTACATTTCCGCGACTTTTTAGCTCGATCAGTTTTTCAATCGCTTTAAGGCGGTCTTCTATTTGCCGGGAATTGAGGAGGTTCTTGCATCGATAAACTACTTGAAGGTTTTTTTTCTCGATGTAGGTTTTTTTGAGTTCATCCAGAAATTGGGACGCAGGTTGTGATATTTCCCCGGTTTTTTCCAGAAATCGAATCAGTTCCAGGATAATTCGCTGGAGTTCCGATTTTTTTGGGCCCGTGGAATGCTCAAAAAGGTCTAGTAATCGCAGAGGTGTTTCAGGGGATGGATTTATTATAAACAGATGCCCCGCTTTAGCGATGAGGCCGGCATCCTGTTCAAAACTGATGAATTTCAACATCGCGCTCTCGATTTTCTCGAACGGAAAAAAATAGGCGTGAAAAAGCGCCATTTGCTTTTCGGTCGGATCCCGGCTAAATAGCATCGCTTCGTAATGCTTGAGAGCTTCAATAGGATCCAGCTTCAGCAGGTTTTTTATGGCTTGCGATCTTACTCCCGGGCTTGGGTTGGTCAAAAGGGGAACAAGCATCGTCTCTATGCGATCCGGGCTCATTTTCGCTAAGGCATCGACCGCAAGGGAAATCACATGGGGGTTGGGATGCCTGCAAAGTTCTTCGAGAACCGGAACGTCGATAGGAGAACCGAAATCGCGAACCAGCTTCAAGAAAAAAGGGAGAACCTCCGTTGGAAATTCGCTCCATCTCATGCTTCTAAAGAGATCAACGACTATCGGCATTTGAATCGCAGGCACACCTTTCAAACGAAGAAAAAAATGGAGAAAATCAGGATTCCCGGCTTCCAGGCACTCGCGCAACTCCTCAATTAAAGCGGGAAGGGTACCCTCCGGATTTGATTCGGTTTCAGCATCGAAGGGAGATCCGATCATCAAATTAAGATAGAATCGAATGGAAGGGTCTGTCTCCCCATCAAAAAAATCTTTCAATTTCCCCTTCATTGCCGGAGTCGCGGAAAGGTTTTCGAGGCGAGAAAGAGTTAAAAACCGGATGGACGGATCTTTTGAGCGTAACGTTTCTAAGAGTTCGTCAAAATTTTTCATTTTTGAAACTCGACTGAACCCCAATAAAAAAAATAGGTAAGCCTTCAGTTATCAGCGGTCGGCATTCAGCAAAAAAACCATTAAATTCTTTGTCCACCACACCTCTTCAATAAATGTCAAGCTTTGAGACCCCTTCACAGTAATTATCCATTTGTGAGTTGGTACCGGTTTCCGCGACATATCGTTTTGATTATCCATGTTATGGGCTTTCAAAGCCAGTATCTTCTCGGTATTCTAGTATGTGTTCTAAAAGA
>JACPTH010000163.1 GCA_016192885.1 bacterium
AGTAGGGGGAAAATTTATTAGAATACAAGTGCAGAGAAATTCCCCTCTTTGGAAAAGAGGGGTTAGGGGAGATTTCAAAAATGCCAATATAATCAGCGCTTCCGAGAACCTTCAAATACATCATTTTCCGGTACCACCCTTATTAACCGCCATTTTGAACCCTCACGGCACCGAAATATTCGGGAAAGTGCGACCTTTGTAACCGTCGCGGCTTGCCGCAAGGTCGTATACTCCGGGGGCAAGGCCGTTAAACTCAAAATAGCCGTTGGCATCGGTGATTGTATATTTTGAGGTTCCAACAATTCCGACGATTGCTCCATTTACCGGAAGGTTTGTCAGTTCATCAATCACGTGCCCGGTAATCCTACCTTTGTAAACCTCGATAGGCGGATAGACTTGCACGGACAGGGTCGCAACGACGAATTCCCCGTTCCCGCGCATCTCTTGTACTTTGCATTGAATTTCATACGTTCCTGCGAAATCAGGGGCTTTCCAGGTCGTATTCATCGCGGTTATCGAGGAAAAGTTCCCGGCGCTCGGAACGACGCTCCAGTTGTATATCAGAACATCAAGATCGGAATCGTTCGCCGCAACTCGAAGATCGAGGTAATTCCCGGCATAAACGGTATCGGACGCGATGATTTTGGCTGTAGGCGGATGATTAACCACAGGGGCGGCTCCGATATTTATCGGATACTGCGCTTTCCCCGATAAACCGCCGGAATCGAACACCTCGATTTCAATCTTGTAATTTCCTTTTTCCGTCGGAACAGCCCATTCGACTGCGGAAAATATTACTGAGTCCGGGTCCACTTTCCCGGCGAATTCTCTTACGCGTCTCTTCAAATCTTCCGGCATCGCAACCGTGCTTGAGGCAAGAGTTCCGCCGGAAACGCGCCAACTCTCCTTTAATTTGCCGAGATCGTTTGCATTTGGGTCATAATAAACCGCCCAAAAAGCAATCTTCTCACCGGGTTCAATCTTATCTTGAGGGGTCTTTACCGTCGTTATCCAAACCTTTGGCGCCTTATTGGGTTCGCCGGGCTTTGACAAAGTGGTAACATTAACTGATTCGCCTCCGGCGGTAAACGGGGTGATTATGCTTGTCGCTTCAAATCCGGCGGCTTTGACCACCTTAATTTCTTCAATATTTTCCTTGTCGGGTAAAGGCGGGGATGTGTAACGACCGTTTTGGTCGGTATAGAACCGTTCGCCCCAAAGCCATAATTCGGCGTTGGCAACCGGATTTCCCGCGCTATCGAGAAGAATTCCCTGCACTTTATTCTTGGCGGGTTCGATCGCAAGCGTTTCGATCGCCTGATTCGCGGATTCAGAAGTAACCATTATCTCCTGCGATCGAATTTTATACGTTATATCTCGTGATTGTGAGTACAACTTCGCAACGACTCTATGGCTTCCAAATGGAACATTAAGTAAGGAATAATAGCCATCGCCGTTTGTTTTGGTCGTTATGTCGGGATCATCCTGCAGCCACACTTCGGCATTGGATACTTGAACGTCAGCCCGAATCAAGGAATTTTTGAGCGTTCGGATTGAAAGGGGAATTGCGTCTGAAGCGGTAACTTGCCCGGAAATCGAACCCCCCGCCCCCGCCGCGCTTTTAATGAAAGTCTTATCGTTTTCAAAATCACCCAGAATTCTACAGCCTTGAAGATTTCCAATTAAAGCCAAAAGAATTCCCGCATATAGTATGGAAAAATTTCGAACTCGGAAAATTCGCATGATCTCTCCCCCTTTGATCGCCGGAAGGCGTGAACTCATCTCAGCAGGGGCTTGTTGTACGGTTTCTATTTCTTTATTTTTATTTGAGCGTCAATTCCGAAGGATAAAACCCCGTCGTAAAACGGATTTTACAACGGGGGGGGTACCGTCAAGTGATTTTTTTAAATCTCCCCTAACCCCTCTTTTTCAAAGAGGGGAAATATACATACGAATTCGGTTAAGAGGCAACATGTTGATTACAAATGAGTTTCGCTTCCCTGTTTCACCCTTCAACAAGCTCAGGGCGAACGGGTGTGGGGCTTTGCAGATGGGCAACTTTCCGTTCGTGGTGAGCCCGTCGAACCATGAACGTGGAGCACGGGAAAGCACTTCATCTCTTCACCTCCTTCCTTAACCGAATACAGCAATTCTCGGTCAAAAAAATCTTCGCTAGAATCCTCACTGACAGCTCACTTCGATCCCCTGCCTCCTCACACGAATTGCTCCGGTAACTTCTATTTTAAAACATCTCGATTTTTTCGTCTCACCCCTCAAAGCTTACATCCATGTAAGCTTTCGGGGAAGTTTTTCATCCTAAAAACCTTCGACGAAAAATCGGATGTTTTAAAATCTCAAACACCGGCAATTCGGTGGAGGGGACGCAGGGATCAGCAGTTGAGCTGTCAGTGTTTCACGCCGAGTGATTCTCACCGAGAATTCCTTAACCGAATACGCCTGCGCCTACCTTGGTTACGAAGGGTCTCAAAAATAATTTTGCAATTATCTCTCTTTGTTGAAGTTTTTTTCTTTCATTCTGACTCCTAGATTCTGGATTCTGAATTTTTCCCCACCGAACGGTTACATTGTTTCATGCTAAAACCATCACTCTTCGCTAAAATTCCCTATATGCCGATAGAAAAGGTGGGTTATTTTCATACAGGGAATATAAAAGAGAGTTAATGAGGCAAACAGACACAATTTCGGCGTTTCGGAATTTGGGCCTTTGCTTTTTCATGGGCTTTTTCTTTTATTTTCCGTTTATTTGCTCCGGAGCCGAGGCGATTAATTCGAATTCCGCATTTCAAGACCTTCCCAAAGACCATTGGGCTTTTAAAGATGTGGATTTTCTCGTGAAACAAGGTTACATGGAAGGCTACCCTGACGGAACCTTTAAAGGCCGAAAAATAACCACGCGATATGATCTTTCCCTAATTCTTGCTCGAATTTTAAAGCGAATGGAGGAAAAGCGACAAGGAATAATGGACGCAACCGAAACTGAGCGGGCGGCTTTGTCAAGGCTTACCAAGGAGTTTCGCGACGAGCTTGGGCTTTTGGGCGTTCGCGTCGACACGCTGGAACGAAGAATGACCGATTCTGAAACAAAAGTGAAAAGTATAGAAGATGCCCTTCCAAAGGTGAGAGTTTCCGGTTTCTATAGGGGGAGGGGGCAATTTATCATCGACCCTTACACGGTTCAGAGAAACGAAGTAGGGGATAAAACTACTTTTGTCGATCCGGGCCTCGTCACTTTCTACCAGCAGATTTATTTGCGATTTACCGGAAAGCCTCTTGGCGAAAAGGTCGAGACCTTCTACGAGCTTCTAGGATACGTAAAAGGAAAAACCTGGAACAAACTTATTTATAACGACGTGGGAAAAAATAACGGGGCGAATCCCTTTGATAAGATCGATGACTACGTAACGAAAATTCAAAACGATCGTTACGCTCAAACAAACAAACTTCACTTTGTCAGCAACGCAAAGTCAATGAAAGTAAGAGTTTTTGCCGGAGAAGCTATCACCGGTATTAACGACCCGATCAACGCTCTAACCGAAGATACCAATGTTGTAGACCCTTACCAAGGAATGGAGTTTTCAGGAACCGACCGCGGTCTTACTTACCAAGCATCGATGTTAAAAGGCGACATGAAAATCGGGACCACCGATCCGAACGTCAGGGCGGTTGACCTAAATTACACGACCGAGCGCATCGGGAAAACACAAGCAACAGCGGAGTTTCTTACTTCCACCGATTACCATAAGGATACGAGAGACGGCAAGGATAGAAACCTTGGAGATGAGGCTACCAAATTTGACGTGAGCTACCAACACGGAGGTTTTACCGGAACCGCCAAACACTATGATTTCGGGAAAGAATTTCGCGCCCACATGGCTCCGATTTGGGCCTACGATGTTGGCGATGAAGACGGCGATAGCGATTACCCCTATGACCCAATGTTTCACGACAACTATAAGCATGACGGTTTTTGGGGTGAAAAATTGACCAGGTTTTCTTTAAACTACGATTTTGGCAACAAATTGCTTGCGATCGCGAAAAACCTTTCCATGGAAACCACGTGGTTAAGCAAAACCTGGGAGGTTGATCCATTCGCGCCTCAGCCAACCGATGGTTACTCCGGAAGAAAATATACTTTTCAACTCCTCTCCGATTTCACCGACAGTACAACCTTAAAATACGATTTCGAGCAAAAACTTGATGCGCTTGCAACCGAGACCGGCACGATAAAAAACACATTCGAGCTGAATCTCAAACTCAATAATTCGGTGAGCGGAAAAGGGAAAATCTTCGTCATGACCGATCACGACAAGTTGGACGTTTTAAACGGGGTGACCTATAAATACAACGAGCGAGACGGTTATTTTGAAGTAAATTCGAATCTTAATCCTCGGGTTTTCGCGAAAGGAAGCGTAGAGCATCAAGTTCGATGGGTGCGAGCTCCAAAGGAAAACACTCGAATCGACTACATCGGAGAGGCGACCTATAACCTTACTCCGACGACAACCCTCACCGGCGGAATTCAACACGTTGATTTCGAGGATTTCGGAGATCTGACCAAATCAAGCATAGCTAACGCCATTCTAAGCGAATTCAAGAAGAATTTTACCGATAAGTTTCGCGGGCGATTATTTTACGCTCGCGCCATTATCGAATACAAAGACAACGGAACCGATGACCTCGACCGCGAAAACATTTATGGCGAGCTAATCTACGACATCAGTAAAGACGCATCAATGAAGTTCAAATTCGGGTATGACTACCCCGATGACGGCCGTTGGGACATAAGCAGCGTCGATAACGGGCGCGATAGAAAAGACATTCACACGCAAAAAATGCTTATTTTTGAGGCAAAAACAAATTTTTAAGATGAACGCAAAAAAGAATTTTCAGTTTTTCATTAGCCGGCGAAAACAACTTCTTCTTTTCGCGGTCGGTTTTCTTTCTCTTCTTTCCGGAGGGTGCATTCAAGAAGAGCTGGTTATTCCGGTAGCCATGGTAACAGGGCATGTGGTTGTTCCCCCCGCCAAAGACCCGCTTGGAGTCCATATCACCGTAGCGGGAAACAAAGATATTAGCGGATATGTAAATGAAAAGGGAGATTTCAAGCTCGAATTTCGAAAACCCGGGCGCTATCTTTTAATCGCAAGAAGCCGCGATTATGACGTTGATTTTGTGTGGGTTGACGCACTTTTAGAGGAAACCGTAAAGACATCAGACATTGTTTTAAACGAAAAAATAACCGGCGAAGCAAAATGGATCGCAACCATTATCGATTTTCCCGATTCAAAAAAATTCAGGGTTAAAAGCCTTGACCCAAAATGGGCAACCGACACAACCCCCCTTTACGACGATGGGACGCATAACGATAAGTTCGCGAATGACGGAATTTTTACCACCCGAGTTCGGAATCTTCTTACAGGCTCGCAGCTTTATGCCATAGTTTGGACGGACAGCACGGATCATGAAGAGAAAGATCCGCATCAAGAAAATGAAAGAAACGGAAAATCTGAAATTATTATTCCCGAACCGCCGATGAAAATTGCTCGCGGCAAAGTAACATCCGCTCTT
>JACPTH010000438.1 GCA_016192885.1 bacterium
GTCTCACCCTGAAAACATTGGAAAATAGAGCCAATGAAGCCGTTGGACACTGGGACAGAGTCAGGAATTTTTCCGTCTCCATCGGTAAAAAAATGGGCTTTTTTGGGCAGGGGCTTTTTGAACTCGAACTTTCCGGACTTCTACATGACATCGGAAAGGTAGCTTTGCCCAGAGAAATATTGGAGGATTCTAGGATTTTATCCCCCGCCGAACGGAAACAAATTGAAACACATTCCGTGCTTGGCGCGGCTATGATTAAAGAAATACCTGGCTTGGAAAAGGTCGCGGAATCGGTTCTTTGCCACCATGAGTCCCCTGACGGCTCCGGTTACCCGAAAGGCCTTTCCGCCTCGGAAATTCCATTAAGCGCGCTTATTGTAGGGGCGGTTGATTCCTTTGATGCCATGACTCATTATCGCCCCTATGCATTTGAAAGAACTTATCAAGAATCTCTTTCCGAGCTATTTAAACTGCCGGGGAAATATGACGACCGTGTTTTGTGGGCTCTTCAGGAAACTTTGAAGTGCTTTGGAATGTTGGACACTAAACCCGGTGAACCTTCAACCACCGCCAATCTGAAACCGCTTGAATGATTTTAAATTGAGGTTTTTTATACTATTTTTCCGGAGGTTTAGTTTGAAACGATTAACTTCAATTTTCTCGATTTTTTTTGTTTTTCTCTTGTTTGTTAATTCGGAACTTTGTTCCCAACCCCCTTTTCGAATAGGAATTGTTCTTTCCCTTGGGGGCCTTTTCGATCGATCATTTAATGACGCAACATATGTGGGAATTCAAAAACTTCGACAAAATAAAAACTTGTTGATTGATGTTTTCGAACCTTCGGATATTAAAGCTATCGAAAATGGAATTGAGTATTTTTGCCATCAAAATCTCGACCTAATCATTGGCGTTGGGATTTTTTCGAATGACCCTATTAGAATCGCCTCAGAAAAGTATCCCAAACAAAAATTTGTGATATTAGATTCCGTGGTTTCCTCCCCAAATGTTTTA
>JACPTH010000439.1 GCA_016192885.1 bacterium
AAGGGAAACCCCGGGGTTGAAAAAACACCTGGAACCTCCTGAAAACTTTGACCAATTTGATCTTTCCGGATTTCCCGCCAAACCTACAAATTTTGTCGAGCAACGGTTGTTTGACGAAATCGCATTTGCAAACTCTCCAAGGCTAAAGGCCAAAGCCCATGAAAAGTTGGCTAATTACTACAACCAAAAAGGCGACAAGGAAAGAGCCCAAGCGGAACAATCAAAAGCCGACTACTGGGAAAAGCAGAGCGAGTAAGTTTCAAAAAATGACCCTGTACAGGGTTACCACATCAACTCAGCACCAAGTGCCAAGGGGCATCCTTTTGCAATTTGAATTTTGGATTTCTTGGTAATCACGCTGACAGCCGATAGCTGATTACCTGACTCCTTACTTCTTTAGGCTTTTTTGGGCCTCATCAAAAAGAGGGCCAGAGCGCCTTATTTTCTGCAATTCTCGCCACATTTTTGCCGATTTTTGAAGCTTCCCCAAGCTTTCATACCCTCTTGCGGCTTCCGCATAGGCTTCGGCAAGAAGGGGGGATTTGGGGAAAAGTACAACTATTTTTAAAACCTCCAAAATGCCGTCCTCGGTTTTTCCCAAAGCAATCATCGCTCGCCCAAGCCATAAGTAGCATTCCGGTATTACGTTGTCGGTAGCCGAACCCGCTTTAATGATTTTTTTAAAAACGGCTTGCGCGCCTTCAAAATCTTTCATTTTATACAAACAAATTCCTACCGCCCTGTCGGCCCTTGAAGCAAGAGGGTTTTTGGGGTCTTCCGAAAGAATCGCTTTAAAATGCTGAATGGCTAGCGGGTAATTTCCCATTTCACGGGCAATTTCTCCGATTTGAAATCGAGCTTCCTGGCGAAAATAACCCGTAGATTCGCGAAGTTCGGAAAACGCAGCCAAGGCTCTTCCTTTATCTTTTCGCTCCAGTTCGCATAAACCAATCTTGAAACGCGCGTCCTCTCGAAGAGTTCCTTTGGAAAATCGATTAAGATACTCTTCGAATCTTTCAACGGCATCGGAAAACCTACCAGCTTTCATTAAAACTTCGCCCGCGCGAAAAATTGCTTGGCCTGAAAGCTCTTCATTGGTTGTTCCAATTGCTGAAAAAGCGTCCAACGCCTTGTTGTGATTTCCCGACAAATATTCGATTTCTCCCAATTGAAATAAAGCGTCAAGACGCGCGGAACCTTTTGGGTATTCCTTTATTAACCTCTCGAAAGAATTTTTTGCATTTTCCATGTTCCCAAGGTTGAAGTAACACTCCCCTACCCTATATAGGGCTTTTTCTTTAGTTTGCGGGGCGGTGCTAACGCGCAACAAGGGTTCCAGCTCTTTTATCGCATCAAAAAATTTTCCCATTGTTATGTATAGAAGGGAAAACTGATATCTGGCGTCGTCACATCGGGAATTTTTCGGGTGATTTTTAATAAATGCTTTAAAAACATCGATTGCCGCCGGAAACTCCCCTAATCTTGAAAGAGCCAAACCTCTCAAATACTCCATTTCAATGGCTTCATCTCCGGATAAAACGCGGGCCCCCTTTTCCATCCAAACGATTGCGTCGCGAAATCGATGAAGATTCATTAATAGTTCAACAAGGTTCTTAACTGATTCCTTTCTTGTGGTTGAAGAAGGGTTATCGGCCGATTTAATCAACAACGGGACCGCATCCGAAGGTTTTCCGGATTTAATTAGGCACCAAGCAAGGGAATAATTTGCTTTGTCTGAAATATCGGGCGTAGAAGAAGCTTTAGAGATTTCCTGAAACCTTGAAATAGCTTCGGAAAATTTCTTATTTCTAAAAAGGGATTCCGCGAGGTAAAGCAAAACATTGGGTTTTTGAGCGGGTTGGGCAAACTCGAGACTTTTTACAAACTGTGTCGCAGCAGCATCGTAGAGTGCTTCCTGGAAACGTTGAACTCCAACCTGCATATATGCGTCAAATTTTTGTTCGGAACTCAAGCCTGGATTGGAAAGAAGCTCTTCAAAAACCTCCGCGACTTCTTTTGGGTCCATTCCGAATTTTGTCATGATATAACCCATTTTTAAAAGCGCTTCAATTCGAAGTTTTGGATCCCTGGGGCTAACTCGGGCAAAAGCCTCAACCGCTGATTTTGGGTTGTTATCTTTGGAATAAGCCCATCCTAGCCCGTAAGCAGCTCTATCCCTGAAAACGCTTTCAGGGTACTCTTTGTAAAAATTCTCAAAAGCGGATATAGCTTCCCGAAATTTCCCCAGGCGATAGAAACATTCGGCCTTCCAAAAGATGGCGGAATCGCGATTCTCAAAAGGATTAGGATCGTCAATTATTCGGGAAAGAACGTTTAAAGCTTCATCGAAAAGTCTGCGATTGATTAAACCCATCGCGTACTTATACTGTTGAATTGTTTCCGGAGACCCCTGATAAATCGGGCCAGCCATTAACGGGGAAAGAAAAAATTCTAGAAAGAATAAAAGAAGAATAAAAGAAAAGGGTTTTCTCATTTTTTCCAATTCTAAATTCCTTGCATTATAGCCAATCTTAACTTCAGGGTGGAATTAAAAATTCCCGTACTTATTTGGAAGAACAATGGATTTTACTTGAAAAAAGGGAATAATAATAATTTGGCCTTTTACGTCGATTTTTATCAATGGAAAAGTTTGGGTTCTATCGGAATATTTTATTGTACAAAGATAATCGGTCCCGGAGGAGGTGGAAATTTTGACCTGTTGAGCGGAAGCGATTAGCTCATTGATTGTATAGTCGGTTGATTTAACGTCCAACCCATCGCTAATGGCCCTAAACTTCCGGGTCAGCTCCTTCATGATTTCAACCAAGAAATCGACGCAAAACAAAGGGTTTTCTTTTTTTAAAAGCTCGAAGCTCTCAAATTCGAGGACTCCAAGCTTGCATTCCCCTATGCTGCTTGCGCTTGCCGATCTTGCCATCTTATCGATAAAGGAAACCTCTCCAAAAATGTCATTGGGGTCAAGAACAGATAAAAAGGACACGTTTCCAGGGAGATTTCGGAAAATTTTTACGCGCCCTGAGAAAATCAAAAAAATGGAAGTGCTCGAAGTTTTCTCATCGACAATTACTTCCCCCTCTTTAAAAGTAGCTTCCTTTAAAAGGGAACAAATTCTGCTTAAACTTTCGTCGCCGAAGTTTTTAAAAATCAAAAAATCTCTAAGTCTTTCCTTTGAAGCCATTTTTCCTTCCCCTTACTCGGGTTTTTACCTTCAAATTACCTTACCCAATTTTTGCTCCCATCGCAAGTGCCGACTCCGTTTGGGAAATTAACTTGTCAATTATTTCATCGGGAGAAACCCCCTCCGCTTCCCCTTCGAAATTTAAGATTAGCCGGTGGCGAATTGCAGGTTTTGTCACGGCTTTTATCTCATCAAAAGTGACATGGTTTCTACCTTTTAGATATGCGAGGGATTTTGCGCCCAATGCAATGGATTGAAGCCCTCGCGGAGAACAGCCAAAAGCAACGTATCTTTTAACGGGCTGAGGAGATTGAGGCGATTTTGGGTGGGTTGAAACAATAAGATTCGCTATCGCTTCTCGTAAATGTTTTGCAATTGGAACATCCCTAACGGTTTTTTGAATTTTTACAATTTCTTCATCAGAAACCAAAACTGAAAGATTTGAAACCTCGTTTCCCGTTGTGCGTTCCAAAATAGATTCCAGCATCTCCTTGGAGGGTATTTCAAGAAGAATTTTGAACATAAAGCGATCTAACTGCGCCTCGGGAAGAGGGTAGGTTCCCTCCATTTCTATGGGGTTTTGCGTCCCCATGACAAAAAATGGCCTAGCCAAAGCATAGGTGTTTCCAGCGGAAGTAACACTACCCTCAGCCATGGCTTCGAGCAAAGCGGATTGAGTTTTTGCGGTCGCCCGATTGATTTCGTCCGCAAGAACAATGTTTGAAAATAAGGGGCCTGGTTGGAAAACGAAAGCTTTTCGTCCGGATTCTTCTTCTTGAATAAGATTGGTCCCAATGATATCGGCTGGCATTAAATCGGGCGTAAATTGGATGCGCCTAAAACAAAGCCCTAAAATGGAAGCAAGAGAGCGAACCAAAAGCGTCTTACCCAAACCAGGAACTCCTTCAAGTAAAATATGCCCCCCGCTAAAAAGAGAAATCAAAACTTGCTCAATTACCGAATCGTTCCCCACAATTACTTTCCCAATTTCTCGCTTTAAATGATCTAGGGAAATACGAGGGAAAGATTCGCTTTGTTGCTTGCCATGCCTTTCCAATGATTGGACTTCGGATAATGTTTCTGATCCCGGCGTTCCAAACGAATCATCGCTCAACTTACTCATAAGTATTTATCGGAAATTCTCCCCTCGCTTCAAATTGTTTTCTGAAATTCGAATGGAACTTAATATTAGTCCAAGAGTTTCGTCATACCTAACATCATGATTGGTCGGAAGAAGGCATTGAACAAGCAAAAATTTCTTGTCGTAAAACATGAAATAATCTCTTTCAATAAGCGGGGTTTCTCCGCTCTGAAGACGCCATTGCATATAGAAAAAGTTGCGCTTTCCAAGAATCATCCTTTGAGGGGAAAGAGTCGATCGCAATTTGAGGTTTTCAACATTCGCGATGTAATTCGTTCGCGTCTCAAAATGGTTTTTCAAAATGGTTTGGGAAGGTTCATCCGCTCCAAACAAAGAAAATTCAACTCGCTCGTGGAATGGACCTGTCAGCAAAAACGATTCTTGACCATCGGGTCGCTTTTCAACCGTAGATTCCCAATCAGGGGGAACATCCATATGAAGGGGCCAGTCCGGAAAAATTGGATGATTAAAATTGTTAAGGGGTTTTGGATAAAATTCGTGATTCAATGCGTGAACTGAAAATCGATACCCCGCTAAAGTAACTATTCCCGATACCAAAAGGAACATCAAAAGGGAAAAACCTTTATCCCATTTCGGAACTCGAAGGGAAAAAAGTGCAATTACCCCCGAGATGAGGCCGCCAATTACACCCCCTAAGTGAGCGCTGTTGTCAATCCCGGTTTCAACAAAGCCAATAAGAATATTCATTAAAAGGATGAAAACGAGGGTCGGAAATTGACTTCTACCAGGAAATGGAGAAAACCCCGGAGGTTTCCCAAACTCAAACACTATTGAAGCCGCCAGTAAACCCAGTACCGCGCCTGAAACCCCCACTGAAAGGCTTGCGCCAGCCCAAACAGTCGCCCATCCCCCGGAAAACCCCGAAAAGAAAAAAATAACCAAAAACCACCGCCAACCCGCAACGGTTTCAACCGACGGACCTAGATATTTCAAAGCCAACACATTCATCAAAAGATGGACCCAGCCCATATGAACGAAAAGTCCGGTCACAAGCCGGTACCACTCGCCATTTTTCACCAAAAAACCACTATTCGCCCCAAAGGAAATCAAATCAATCATGTCATTTGAGTTTCCAAAAGCTATTTGAATCAAGAAGCTTCCGATTAACAAAACAGCCAGTAAATTCGTCGTGGGGTGATTCGTATTCGGGGAGGCGGCAAGACTTTTATCCTCAATTAGTTTCAAAAAGGTTTCGTGATGATCGGCTTTTAATTTTTTCAATCTTGGGATGGTTTCATTAATCAAAATCGATTGATTCATTAAGAGATTATCCAGACGTTGCTGCATATAAAACAACCAGTGTTCAGGAACCTCCCGTTCCTTAGCAAGTAGTTGTTCAATTTGAATTTTTCCCTCGCTGATCATTCCTGAGTTTATCTTGGCAATTCCGGACCAAAAATCCCTTAAAACACTTGGAAGACTTTCAAGGTAACTTGAACCTAGCTTTAAAAGTTCTCGATAATCCTCCTCCCAGCCCATGAAAGAAAAAAAAATGAGCCGGCTAACTAGCAGATTATTTACCTGATCTGAATTGGCGCAAAACTCCAGGTTCTCTAGGGCAATTTGAGAGACTACCGCATTCTCGTAGCTCCCGGTTTCTAAATATCCCCGTACAAGATACAGCAACTCTTCAAACGTGTAACCGGAAACGGGTTTCCCCGGGACTTGGAGATCTTGAATCAACCTGTCAAACTCTCTCATATGAAAATGGATCATCACCAGGAACATTCTGGTAATGCCATCATAAGGTTCCCCCTTCCCCAATAATAGTTTTATCGCGATTTCAGTTTGGGCGGGGGAATGATTCATGTTTCCAACCAATTCAGAAATTCGCAACAGATGGAGATTAAGCCCGCTCCAGGCCAGGGTTGATTTCCACCACGCATAGGTTTCTATCTCGGAAAAGCGTTGTTCAGCGATAAGAGTTTCAATGCGTCTCTGAAGAATCAGAGGAATGACAACTACGATTACAAGGCAAAGTAAGGAAATGAAAATGGCCATTGGACCGGAGTTACCCCATCCTACCATTGCAACCATCAAAAACAAAACAAAGAACAATTGAAGAATATAACCGATTGACGACCGGAACCCTTTTCGGCCAATTGAAAAAATCATGTAACCCACGTTGGCGATAAGGAGATATAATACGAGCCTATAGGCTAGTTCCATGGTTTCAGGGTATCAAATTCAAAATAAAAAGGCAAAAAAGCCGTTCAAGCAAAGGGCCATTTAATTCTTAGGAATTTATCATTTCGATAGAAGGGGAAAAATTATAAGCTTTTAACCATCGTCGCCTATTACCGATGGGCTAATAGACCGGGCCCAGCGTTGACAGAGTAAACAATAGGCGCTAGCGAGAGGAGGGATTAAAACTCAAATCATAAATCCTGCAAACTTCCATGTTTTCAAATGGAACTTCGGGCCAAAAATACAAGACCAAATTTTTGTAGGAAGGAGTCTGCTTGAACCCCCCTTTTGAGCCGGAGTGGCTTCCCCCGGTAATAACCGCGCGCCATGCTTGCTCCCCTGTGTAACCCTTTTTTGTACGAAGATACTTGGCGATAATGCTCCCCGTTCGATCGCAACCCCACATGCAATGAACGTAAGCGCCGTTATTTAGAAGGGAAAGGATCTCTTTGGTTTCCGACGGGGTCGGAACTTTTTCCGAGGTCATTCGGAATTTATAGATCTTAAGACGCTCACGCTGGCAAAACCTTTCCAAATCAGCTATCTCCTTATCCTTACCAAGCGGGACGTGGAGAAGGATAACTGAGGAAACCCCGAATTCCTTTAAAAACTTTAGCTGCCTTAGAATTTGCTCCGAACTGTTTTGATGGGTTTCAGGGTTGAACAAATTCCCGCCTGCAAGAAATTTCCCATCGATCAACCGGCAATTATAAGGAATTTCCTTGTGACTCCCGGAATTGAGAAATTTTTTGCAAATAGAAACCCGTTCGGACGATTGTTGTTCAAAATCTTTGACAGACGAGCCAAAAGAGGAAAAAACTCCAAGAAAAAAAAACAAAAACAGAACCCTTAGTAAATTACCCATTCGAAAAATGGCGATTTCTAATTGAACGAGGTTATTTTTTCTTGTACACGTTAAGGCCGATTTTCTCTTCGCGATCCGGGAGCTGATAGTTTCCTTCAGTGCTAGCAATGATGAGGCTTTTGCCGGAGCTTGAAGCGCCGAATTCCTTGGTTAAATCAACTTTTAAAATTAAAATGTTTCCCTCAACAGAAACTTCAACATTTTTCATTTCCAAAAACTCCTTAATTATTTAATGTGCAATTTTTTTCGACACGGAATTATATCACATTTTAGAGATTTCCTTAATCCTAATTCTAGAATTTCTTCATTGAAATCAAGGAATCGTCCTTTAGTATTTCAGGTTTTAATGGGCAATCATCCAAATGATCGCAACTTTTGCAATACTTGTTCTTCCTTGGGAAAAAATCCTTGTCGCTAATCATCTTTTCCGCAACGTGATCTACATGGTCCACAACCTCTTGAATACTGCCTGATGTCCGGGTGGTGCTAACCTTCTTGTCATGGTCAAGCATGAATAGGGATAATTTGCTTATTTTTAACCCCAGAGTTCCCTCGCACGCCCAA
>JACPTH010000440.1 GCA_016192885.1 bacterium
ACTTTTACTTTTCGATAGGGAATATTTTTCTCTTTAATTGCGGAAACAAGCCTTTGATAAAGTTGGGCATCTGCGCCCCCCCCGCTTTCGGAATCGTTTGGATCGATTCCTTCTGTGGATTAAAGAAATTCCCCCACCGGAATTTCCTGGATAAGCTCTAAAAATCCACCGAAGTGGTCGCGATGGGGGTGTGAGATAACGCAGGTGTCAATTTTTTCTATACCATTTTTTTTGCAATAGGGAATTATTACCCCTTTAGAAGAATTGGCGCGATCATCCCCTGAATCGATTAAAACGGTTTTTTCATCGGATCGTACCAAGGCGGCATCCCCTTGCCCAATGTTCAGGAAAGTTACCCTAAGAAGAGGTTTGCCTTCAGCAAAAGAAAGAAAATCAGAAAATAGAAAAACAGCAAATAGAACTAAAAAGAGCCCTTTCTTCAAGGTTTCTTTCATTCTTGCCTCCATCCCCTAAACTTGCAAAACTATTATATTTTTCTTTCAATTTATGTCAAATATTACTCCTGGATAGACGGCTCTTCTTATTCAAAACACATTTTTCAAGTCACCTTCTCCGGATTTAGTAACCGGCCGAGGGATCGCCAAAAGAACACGAATTACCGCCGAATACCCTTGTTAATTAAAAAAATCTCTGTACTCAAAATTACATGGAAAAAGCCGCTCGTCCTTGGGCCAGAAGGCGCCTGGAAGCGCGACTCGAAGCAAAAAGCCCGCTTGAAGCATTTGAGGCGGGAAGGTTTCCTGACCAGGAATATGCGCGTGTGACTGGGTTTAGGTCTGCCGACATTTCAGGTTTTCCATCTGAGTTTGCATCTACTAGTATCTTTTCCGGTTGCCCATCATGATTGGAATCATATTCCCACTGGTCGATTTTTCCGTCAAAATTTCTATCGTACTGATAATCATCCGTGAATCCATCGAAATCCCTATCCGTAGCCCAATAATCACCCCACCCGTCTCCATTTCGATCGGAAATGATAAGGTCGATTCGACCATCTCCGTTGCGGTCAAATCGGCCGGGAACTGAGTTAAACTGCTGAAAACCGGATGTCACGCCCGGATCCGGTATTGCGAAAGGATCTGATTTCCATGGCGGAGACTTGGTAAAGCTTTCCATGGCTTGAACGGAAAAAATGTAAAACCCTAGAATGATGAAAACTATAAACGTTATGCGTAAATTGGGCATTCTTTCACCTCCAGAAAATTACCTCAAGAAAAAGAAAGTATATTGATTTTTTAATTTGGCAAGGGAAAAAATACGATGGCTCTTTTTTTCTCGCGCCAAGGTTAAATCAAAAGTTAAGCTTTCTTTATCATGGAGAAACTCCAAAAAGCGATGGAATCAAAAAACCGCTGCACTACTTGAGTAATTTGCGTTGCAAAAAACTTTCTCTTGCAAGTTTCTATTTTTTAATGCTACACTTAGGGTGCAATGCAAAATCAATTCCGGTTTTAATGAATAAAATCAGTTGCGTTTTTTTATTTTTTTGTTTATCGCAAAACTTGAAATTAATGTTCGTGATGAAAACCGGTGATAATACCGGAGATTATAAATGTCGTTTTCTCGAATTACAATAATCGGCGCGGGGGTGATGGGGCAAGGAATTGCCCGAACCGTCGCGGCGACCGGAATTGACGTTCTAGTCGTCGATAAGACTTTAGAGAAATTGCGAAACGGCATCGAATGCATGACCGAAGACATGGACGCTGACATTCGCCGTTGGGGTCTTACTGAAGCCGAGAAAAAGGCGATACTTGCGAGAGTCCAAACATCCGAGAACCTGGAAAATCTTAAGGGTTCTGATTTGGTCATAGAATGTATCGAGGAAGATTTTTCGAAAAAGCGAAAGCTTTTTTCTCACATTGATAAGATCGCTCCAAAAGATTGTATTTTTATTACCAACACATCCACTCTATCCGTAACCGAGCTTGCCGCGGCCACAAGGCGCACCAAAGAATTCATAGGGTTGCATTTTCTGCATCCGGTTCACAAGATTCCGGTTGTTGAGCTAGTGAGAGGGCTCTACACTTCAGAAGAAACTTTTGAGAAAATTACCATCTTCATTCGGGAAATCGGTAAAACGCCTGTACAAGTTTACGAATACCCGGGTTATATCACTACTCGCGTAATTCTTCCGATGCTCAATGAAGCCATGAAGGTGTTAATGGA
>JACPTH010000446.1 GCA_016192885.1 bacterium
TAACAAGTCATAACAATATAACAACCGGCCAAGTTTACTCGCAGGTTATATCTAAAGAGCGACGGGGAGACTATTTGGGAGCTACCGTACAAGTAATTCCCCACATAACGAATGCGATTAAGGAAATGATCAAAAGGGTCGCAAGAATCAACGACGCAACGATTACGATAGTTGAGGTAGGGGGGACGGTCGGAGATATTGAGGGGCAACCGTATTTGGAGGCCATTAGGCAATTTAGAAATGATATTGGTCGGGACCACGTTTGTTATTTACATGTGACGTATATTCCTTACTCCAAAACCTTGGGAGAAATGAAAACCAAGCCGACCCAACACTCGGTTCGGGAGTTACGAGCCATCGGGATAACCCCGGATGTAATTGTTTGTCGAACCCAACGCCCAATTTCGGAAGACACAAAGAAGAAAATTTCATTGTTTTGCGATATTTCCCAAGATCAGGTAATCGAGGCCCGTGATGTAGATTGCATTTACGATGTTCCAATCGTAATGGAGGAACAAGGGTTTTCAAACATAGTTCTAAAAAGATTAGGGATTTCAGCTCCCCCGCCTAATTTAGCGGAATGGAAAGAAATTGTTTTAAGGCATCGCCGAAAGAAACCCACAAAGGTAAGGATAGCGCTGGTAGGGAAATACGTAAAGCTCGCCGACGCCTATTTAAGCATCATGGAATCACTTACTCATGCTTCCCTTGCGCACGACACGGGTTTAGAGCCCGTATGGGTAGAAGCGGAACAAGTAGAAAAATTGGGAACTTCCCTCCTTAATGACGTTCACGGGGTAATTGTACCCGGCGGCTTTGGGGAGCGCGGCATTGAGGGGAAAATTGAAACCATTCGTCATTGCCGCGAATTGAAAATTCCCTTTCTCGGAATTTGCCTAGGAATGCAATGCGCGGTTATT
Organism: bacterium; assembly: GCA_016192885.1. GTDB lineage: Bacteria > Muiribacteriota > Ozemobacteria > Ozemobacterales > Ozemobacteraceae > JACPTH01. The sequence goes on from JACPTH010000446.1 coordinate 921, forward strand.
GAATTCGCGCGGAATGTCGCGGGCTTGCGGCACGCAAACTCCGCCGAATTTACCAAGGATGGGAACGAGTCCGTTATTGATTTAATGCCCGATCAAAAAGGGGTTCTAAAAGGAGGAACCATGCGATTGGGGGCTTATCCATGCCGTCTTTCCGATAAAACCCTGGCCTATAAATTTTATGACAGCCATCTTGTCTACGAACGTCACCGACATAGATACGAGGTTAACAACGAATTCCGCGCCAAACTTGCCGGAAAAGGTCTCGTAATCTCCGGAACCAGCCCCGATCAACAGCTCGTTGAAATGATTGAAATCGAAGATCATCCATTTTTTATCGGTTGTCAGTTCCATCCAGAGTTTAAATCGAGACCGAACAAGCCTCATCCCCTTTTCATCGGCTTATTCGAAGCTGCCGCGGCTCTTGCGGTTTCACAAAAAAGTCGCTCAAGTTAAAATACCATTCCAGATAATTAATGGCTGAAAAGAGAAAGATGAAATTTGATTTGGTTTCGTATCTGAATGATGCCCCTTTTTTTGTCATCGCGGGCCCATGCGTTTTGGAAAGCCTTCAAGAATCACTTTTCATTGGTTCTTCGGTAAAAGAAATTTGCGGCAGGCTTTCTTTACCGGCTTTTTTCAAAGGCAGTTTTGATAAAGCTAATCGCACCTCCTTAAGTTCCTTTCGAGGCGTGGGGTTAGAGAAGGGGCTTGAAATTTTAAAAAAGGTAGGAGAAGAGACCAAGCTTCCGCTCTTAACCGATATTCACCTCCCTATGCAAGCGAAACCCGCATCGGAGATTTGCCAAATCCTCCAAATTCCGGCATTTCTTTCCAGGCAAACCGATCTAATTTGCTCGGCGGCAGAATCGAGAGCCGTCGTGAACATTAAAAAAGGGCAATTTTTATCGCCCTGGGAAACCAAAAGCGCGGTTGAAAAGGTTCGCGGAACAAATAGGGAAGCTTTGGTGATTCTAACCGAACGAGGAACTTCTTTCGGTTATGGAAACCTCGTAGTGGATATGCGCGGATTCAAAATAATGAAGGAATGGGCCGATTTTGTGGTCTTTGATGCGACGCATTCTCTTCAACTCCCAGGGGCGGGAGAAGGGTGCACGCTAGGTCAGCGCGAATTTATCCCGCATTTGGCTCGTTCCGCCATGGCATCAGGTTGCGTTGACGGAGTTTTCTTTGAAGTGCATCCGGAACCGGAACGCTCGCCCTCGGATTCCGGAAATATTTTGAACTTAAATGAGCTTGAGGGTATTTTGAGGCAATTGATTTCAATTAAAGCTGCGATAAAATGAACCATCAGGAAATTCTCTCGCTTGCGAAGAAAGCTCTTCATGACGAAGCCTCCGCAATTTATTCCCTCGCCGATCGGCTCGATAATCGCGTTATTAAAGCGGTTGAGCTAATTCTTTCCAGCCGGGGAAGAGTTATTGTTTCCGGAATGGGTAAATCCGGACACGTCGGACGAAAGATATCCGCCACCCTTTCAAGCACCGGAACTCCCTCATTTTTTCTTCACCCGGGAGAAGCCTTTCACGGAGACTTAGGGATGGTAACGTGCGACGATGTCGTAATGTTGTTATCGAATTCGGGGGAGACAGAGCTAAAATTGTTTCGATTACCGGCAGAATAGATTCCACTCTCGCTAAAATTTCTGATGTTGCTCTCGACGCTTGCGTTTCAAGCGAGGCATGCCCGTTAAATCTCGCCCCCACCAGTTCCACGACGGTTGCAATGGCCATGGGGGATGCCCTTGCAATCGCGCTTTTAAAAACCCGCGGGTTTAGGGAGGAAGATTTTGCAAATCTCCATCCATCAGGGAGCCTAGGGCGAAGATTTTATCTTGTAAAAGATTTAATGCACGTCGGGGACCGGCTTCCGACCATTTCCCCTGAAACTCCCCTTAAAGAAGCAGTCATTCGCATGTCAAAGCTGGGATTTGGGACATTGATTATTGTTGGGCCAAAACAAGAATTAGTAGGGATTTTTACCGACGGGGATCTTCGCCGGTACTTCCAAACCTCGGATGTTAGTTTGACGATTTCAATTTCAAAATTGTTGATCCGAAATCCCAAAACGATTGGCCCCGAAAGACTTGCCATGGAAGCCCTTAAGATCATGGAACAAAACTCAATTACGAGCTTGGTGGTTGCCGAATCGGAAAAGGTCGTTGGGTTTCTTCATTTACATGACATTTTAAAGGCGAAAATTGTTTAGTTTTTTGTTTTATTGGAATTTCCAAATGAGACGAAATATTAATGGAACCCTTTTCCATGAGAAGAAAAAATCTAAAACAGTTTCATCCGACTATCGGCCTTCTTTTTTTTGCGGTGATTTTGAGTTTTCTCAGTTCCGGGTGCGAAAACGGAAATCTTCGTTTCAACCCTGTTTCCCCGGATGAAAATTACGCCTTGGCGGGAAACATTAGCCTTAGCGATCCGGTGGAATCCTCGCTTTTAACCTCATTTAGACGGCTAAATTCCGACATCTCGGTAATCACTGATTTTTCAAAATTTCTTCTTGCCGCCGGCGTCAAATCAGGATATGCGAACAAGGATGCTTCATTTCGCCTTGAGAGAGTCCCCTTTTCCGGAGACCTGCTGTTATCCGCCACCCTCGGGAAAGTAGTTTTTCTCCGAAGGCTGTATCCGGTCGATCTCCGAATGACCGACGTTTCCCGCTTGAAAATTGATATAGACTCAACCTCAAGAGCGTTAGTATGGAAAAAAGCCAAGGAGCAAAAAATTGAACTAACGGATGCCGACATCGGAGCCAGGGAATACTCTCACCTTCTGGCAAGCATTTCATCGGCAATAAAGCTTGCCTTACAACTTCCTAAAAAAGATGTTCCGAAAACAATATTGGATCTCGAAATGGTTTTAAAGCCGGTTAATTTGGCGGCAAACACGATAGAACCTCGCGAGGCTATTTTAACCGAAGCCCATGTTACTCTACAAAATGCATTTCTTCGAAAAAATTTGCCCCTTTTCGGATATTACATTTCCACGGATTTTGGGAATGACTGGGATTCAAATTCAAACTATCAAGATTTTATTAACCGAATCAGCGAAGTATTTAAGGGAAACGACGTTAAAATCGCTTCTTACACAATTCTTCAGATGGAGTTCCTTCCAAACAACAAGGCTCGGGTTCGCGCGACGGGCCAAATTTCTCTGACAAGTAAGTTTTCGGGCTTGGATTCAACCACGGAAACTTACACCTCCGATGTAATCTGGCGAAAGGAAGGGACGTTTTGGAAAATTCATCGAAACCTGCCATATCAGCCTGGGCACCCTACACAAGTAGGCGCTGATGCCAGATGGGGAGAAATTGCCGGTTCCCACGCAAATCTCCAGGTTGCACTCTTTCGCGAAGATTTGCCTGCTTTTATCAATTTGGTTTCCCCGAACTTTAGCAATGACTGGGATATGAACAGCACTGCAAACGACTTGCTGGAAACCGCCAGAAACCGGTTCAACTACTC
>JACPTH010000447.1 GCA_016192885.1 bacterium
TGTCGATAGTTTTAGGGATATGAATGCTTCGCAATTCATATCCGGCTTCCTTGGCGTTATCGTTCACGATACGAACCGCATCAGCGGAATCGTTTCCTCCGACGTAAAAAAAGTATCGGACGTTATGTTTCATGCAGATTTTAAAAATCTTCTGACAATACTCGGCATCCGGCTTGTCGCGAGTGGAAAAAAGAGCGGAAGCCGGCGTACGAGCGACCCTCTCAAGGTTGTGAGTGGTTGCTTGGGTAAGATCAACGAATTGCTCTTCGATAATTCCTCTTACTCCATGCAAAGCTCCATAGATTCGATTAACTTCCGGGAATTTTCGCGCCTCAAGAACCGCTCCTACCATGCTTTGGTTTATAACGGCTGTCGGGCCTCCCCCTTGTGCAATAAGAACATTTCCGGTAAGCTTGCTCATGGTAGATCTCCTAATGTTTGTCTTTTTTTCCTGTTAGAAACCGTTCAAGTATGCACACAAGTGGCAATCAAAATCAACACTTGTAGATTAAGTCCTGAAAGAAACCCAAGATTTAATTCAGCGATATTTAATAGCGGAAAAAGTTGTATCTGCTAAATAATTAGGGGTAACCGAAATTCGAGCGAATTTTCCGGATTCCCCGATCGAGTCTGGTGAAGAGAATTGACATGAGTAAGCTGAAAGTATTTTTTTACCTTCAGATTCCGAGAAAAAATTTTTGGTTTTTGCTTTTACCGTGCCTGATTTTCTTTTCAGCTCTTGTTGAAGCTTCCAAAACGAAAAAAAATCTTGGATTGCTTTCGGCTGAAAAAATTTCTTTAACATTTTTTTCCGCTCAAGTTCCAGGTTTAGATCCTGAAAAAGTCGGGCCTGAGGGCGTTGTTTTTTCTGAAACTCCCCTATTTTTCCAGGCTTCGATAAAGGAGGCGGAAAAAGAGATTCTCTTTGAACAAGCCGGCAAGGAATACTGGGTTGGCGACCCGCGATTTGAATACCAATTTTGGTGGTTTTTGGAAGACGATCGGGGAAAAAAACTTGCATCAAGCCATAGTCCGGATAAACCGCCGCCCTTTTTAGAGGGAAAGCGCCGCAGTGTTTGGAATTGCAAATATCGGTTTAACGATCCATACTCTTTGGCATATCCTCATAAATGCCGAGTCGTTGTTCGAATTCGGTTTCGGTTGCAAACAAAAGATGAGATAATAGAAAGCCCCAAAGATTCAGCATATAGCAGAAAAATAGACCAGATAATTGATTGGAAGTCTCCAAACGTTTCCTTTCCCTTTTCCCAAAAATCGGGTTTTAAGACTTTTCATTTCGAAACACTAGGGACTTACCAACCAAACAAGGCGACCACCTGCGGGATTACCCGTCTCAATAATGGAAGCCTTGTTTCAAGGGGGCTTAATCCGGACATTTTTCAGGCGGAAAACTTTCAAGAATCCTTCGGAACCGATCATGAAGGGTTTGTGATTATCAAATGGGACAACTTGTGGGACAATTTTAGGTTTCCTTTTAATGGAGGTACCGAACCATTCTTTAAATCCTTTGGGTTGGTCCTTTTTGCCGATTGGAACCTGGTTGAAAGTTCTCCGCTGGCGGGGGTCGCGGAAACCAGAATCGGAAAGAAAGTTGTTCCTCCGCAAAACAGCCTTTGTGATTGGAATGTTTCCCTTTTCGAACACAAGGGAGCTACGGCGGGTTACATAGATCTTTCAAGCGCTTTCGATCAATCCAATAGGGTGGTTTGTCGGGAAACCAAGCATCAGCCTCTGGGACCCGGTTACATTTTGCTTAAAATGCCGTATGACAAGGTGGGGCGCTTAACCTACGGTTTTTTTCTTGAAGATCATTTCCAAAACAAAAGCGTAATAATTCTTCCCACGAAGCGATTCATCGATGTTTCCGACGATTTAGCTCCCGCGATTATGATTGCAATTAAAAACTCGAACGAATCATTTTATTGGAACGGAGTATCGGGCGGAAAGGATTGGCGAGCGCGAAAAGAGCAAGAATGCAAACTTGCTTTAAATGGCGAGCCGTGGAACATGTCTCAAGATCAAAGCCTGGGCGGGGAAAAAACCGGGTTTGAAACCGACGAAGATCTTCCAATTAACTTGTACGTTTCCGCATACGATAATTGTCGTCTTCACCACATAGTTTTTTCTTTGTTAACCGCGAATCCATCTCTTAAGGGAACCTTTGGATTTCGAGGGCAGCAAAGCGCAAAATCATCCGAAGGTTTCACCGATTCAATAACTTATCCGCAAGATTTGAAAAACTTGGTTTCGGATGAGGCAATTTCTGACATGTTGTTTGAAACTTCATTGGATTCCCCGATTCAGATGGTTTTTACTGAACCGTCTTTAAAGCCGTCCGATTATAACCTTCTCGTTCGAGCGGAAGATAGAGCGGGAAATGCGGTTGAATACACTATTCCGATTACGGTTCGAGATACCGGTTTTGAAATTCAAACGATCCGGGAAATTCAAAATCGCATCAAATAGCCTTTGGTAGCTGTGTGTTTTCTTCCCGGATTTCTAGGTTGTCAAAGATCAGGGTCATTTAATTCTTCCAAAGAATACCTTGGTTTTGCCTTTCCAGAAAGGTTTTATGAGATTTCTCCCTTTGGTCGAAATGACATGCCGGCTTTGCTGATTTTGAGCCCCAATCTGTCATTTCGAATGCAATGAGAATGTCGAAGATTGACAAACATTTTCCATTCGGTTATTATGTTTTCCGATCCACCTTAAGTTAAGGAGGGAAAAGCTTGTCCCGAAAAAATTATTTTATTTCAAAAGGAATGCAGAGCAAGTTTGCTGGGACTATTTTGTTATTGGTATTTTTGATTTCAGTCATTACAGCCTGCAACATTTATGTACTTGGAACCTTTTTCCTTTCCACAAACGCTACTCTCAGCGAAGCCCAACAAACTGAAAGTCTTGGGGTGTATTTCTTTAAGACTTTTTGGCCTAGGCTGTTGTTGCTTGTGCTGGTTAATGTGATAATCGTATGCATTGTAAGCATAATGTATTCTCATCAAATAGCGGGGCCTGCTTATAAACTTGAGAAGAGTATTCAGCGGATCGCAAACGGCGACTTGACATTTGAGATTCATTTGCGTAGAAATGACAATTTAAAAGAGCTTGCTACGGCTATTAATTCCATGCTTTCCAAGTTCCGTCAGACTTTGGCGAATGCGAAGACCTTAAGTTCAGATATTTCTTCTAAATTAGACGCCATAGGAAATGACGGAAAGTTTACTGGGTTAGCGCAGAGCGCCAAGGCATTGAATGACCAGATTGCTCAATTCAAAATAGAGGCGGAAGAGGCGGCTCCCAGCTCAAACCCGCAAAAATCCTGAGCATTACTCGGACTATTCGGAGTAATATTTCCTGGATCGGTAGAGCGAGAAATTCTCTCAAAGCGGAGGTTTCCCTTTCCAAAAAGGAAACCTCATTGCGCTATTTTTGCTCAATGTTCTGTTCAACTCTGCTTTGCAAGGCAAAAACTTGAGTTTTCTTTCTCAATTAAAAGCGGTTTCGAGATAGAAAACTTATTCGTTTAATCAGCCGGGTTTCCCATGGCCGAAGTCCCGCCGGAATTTCGGCGAACTACATTTTTACCCTGCCGCACAAATAGATTTGGGCGCTGGAATAATATTAGATAAGTGGGGTAGATTGTGGGGCTACGAATCTTAACTGGTCCGAGGTGTTAGCAAATGTGTTCGATTGCCGGGGGAAACATTTCCAGGACAAGAGCTTCCCGAATTTCCGGGAAAATGAGGCATCGCGGTCCGGATCATTCGGGAATTTTTGAAGATTCGCTTGTCACCCTTTCCCATAATAGGCTTTCAATCATAGACACTTCCTCAAAAGGCAACCAACCCATGGAGTTTGAAGATTTGATAATCATCTTCAACGGTGAAATTTACAATTATAAAGAGCTAAGAAGGGAACTTCAAAATGCCGGGTTCGCTTTTTGCTCTAAGAGCGATACCGAAGTTTTGCTGAAATGTTATTCAAAGTACGGGTCAGAATGCGTTAAGAGATTCAACGGAGATTTTGCCTTTTGCATTTATGACAAGAGAAAGAGAGAGCTGTTTCTTGCCCGTGACCGGGTTGGAAACAAACCGCTATATTTTTATCATGGAAACGGCGAGTTTATTTTCGCATCCGAGTTGCGGGCCTTTGAAGGTTTAATAAGCCTCTCTTTCAATGAGCGGATTTTGGGCGATGCGATCCTGTTTGGGTTAAATGATTACGGCGATCACACCATCTATGATCGAATTCGAAATCTACAGCCGGCGCATTTTATGCGATATGACTTGGCCCGAAATGAACTTGAAATTAAAAGGTACTGGAAGCTGGAAGAATTTGAGAATAAGGAAAAGTGGAACGAAAATGGTTTCCGCAAAAAGATTGACGAATTCGAAAACCTGCTTAATGATTCGGTTAAAATCAGATTAATTGCGGATGTTCCGGTCGGAACTCTTTTATCAGGGGGAATTGACAGCTCCTTAATCGCTTTTTTTATCAAGGAAAATCACCATGGCGACCACCCCTACTTTACTTCGTCCTTCCCCAAATTCCCGGACATTGATGAAACCTATTACGCCGAATTGCTTTCAAAGTCCTGGGATCTAAAATTAATCAAAGTCTTTCCAACTGAAAAAAAATTGAAATCCGAATTCGACAATCTTGTAACTTCGCAGTTTGATATTTTCCGCAGTCTATCGGTCATGTCTCAGTATCTTACAATGAAAGCGGTAAAGGAGCATGTTAAAGTCATCTTAAGCGGTCAAGGCGCGGATGAGCTTTTTGGAGGTTATTATCACTACATGGCAAGATATTTGGGGAAAAATCCGCACGCCTTTAAAGACCGGTTGAATCTTATCGGCCGGCGAGCGTTTGAAGAGCTTAAGCAGGGAATTAAACTCACCCAAACTACCTGGAAGAAAAAATACCTTCTAGAGAATGACAACTTCGACAACCTTAAGGCGGTTTTGGATTACCTTCCCCAATACAAACCAAATTGGGATTTGCTGCTTGAAAAATTCACCGGAAACCTTTCAAAAGCTCTTCGCTTTGACATTGAGAGGTTAAATTTGCCCCAATTGCTGCGTTACGAGGATAGAAACGCCATGGCGTTTTCAATTGAAAATCGTACTCCTTTTACGGATTATAGAGTTATTGAATTCGCGAATTCCATTCCCTTAGAATACAAATTCAAAAATGGGGTGGGCAAATATTTCCTGAGGGAATTTTCTAAGAGAATCCTTCCCAAGGAGATATTCAATCGAATCGATAAAAAAGGTTTTGAAGCCCCTGAAAAACAGTGGATGAGGATTTTAAAAATTGATGAGACAGGGAATCTGGTTAAATTCAGATTAGCTTTATTCGAAAAGCTTGCTAAGATTGTGTCGAAAACTTAGAAAGAAAGTCACCAAACAATTTACGGATGGGTTCGAACTTGATTCTTTTTTTGTTGACTAGTTAAGCGGGTTGTGCTAGAAAAGAACGTTAATTTCACCCCAGCTTTGCGAAAAATGACACAAAGTTACAAGAGTGTTTTTTCAAGTATCGGCGAACTTTTTTACTTAGGAATTCTGCTTGGAGTATGTATTTCGATTGGAATCGGTTTGGGGTGGTTGGCCGATAAGTGGTTAGGGATTTCACCATTTGGGGTTCTTGCGGGTATAGTTTTCGGAATAATTTCCGCATTCGTTGAAGGTTATCGACTTCTCAAAAAGAGTTTTAAGAAATTCGAACAAGATAAAATAATCGAAGCAAAAAAAAAATTGCATGAAAGATAATAGAATTAAGAATTTTGAGAAAAAGGTTGTCGCGATTAACTTCCTTCTTTTTCTTGTGGTTATGGTCGTTGGTTTTGTCGGTTTCGAGCGCTTTTTGGGAGGTACGGCTTTCGGCTTTCTCGCCGGTTTTTTAAGTTTTCATATGCTTGTAAAGAGCGTTGAAGGTCTTGACGTCAAAACAAAGCGATCCATGGTTGGAGCCATAGGTTTTTCCGGAGGAAAGGTTCTAGGGCTTCTTTTCCTGATTTGGCTTCTGTTTCGCTTCGGCGTAGAATTAACTCAAGTAATTATGGGGCTTTTGTTGAGTCAGATAGCGATTTTCATTGCTTCCTTTTCCATCGCTAAGTCTAATTCCATTCAAGCATCTCAGCCAACCGAATTGAGGAATTAATGCACGAACTTGAGGCAAAGATATTCTATCTGCTGGGATTTATCCCCGCCTCCCCAGGGGTTGTCCTTCCGTGGGTAATTACCGGGGTCTTGGGTTTGATTTGTTTCTTTTTAACCCGAAAGACTTCTTTGATTCCGTCGAGCCATCAAAACGTTCTTGAGTGGATAGTCGAAGAATTGGCAAAGTTCCTTGAATCATTGCTTGGTCACAAACATTCTCGCGAATTGATTCCCTTTTTTTCAACTATTTTCATTTACATTCTTACCTCAAATCTTTTGGGAATAATTCCGGGTTTGAAATCTCCTACCAGCATTTTTTCAAATTGTCTTGGAATGGCTCTCATTATTTTTATAATGACCCATTATCTTGGTTTAAAGCACGGCGGGTTTGGCTATATAAAACACTTCTGGGGAGAGCCGGTTTGGCTCGGCCCACTGATGTTCCCCATTCATATTATCGGCGAACTTGCGCGCCCAATAAGTCTTACTCTTCGCCTTTTCGGGAACATAATGGGTGAAGACGTGGTAATTTTAGTTTTGACAATTTACATATTCCCTTTTCTTGTTCCAATCCCCATGTTGTGCATGGCTATTTTTACCAGCGTTCTTCAAACTCTCGTTTTTACCATTTTGTCTTCCATTTACATTTCAGGGGCCATAGGGCATGAACATTGAAATTTTTGAACGTAAAAATTACATAAAAATCATCGAAACGTTTTTCTACCTTTAAACAGGAGGGTTTCTCAATGAACCAGCTTCTTTCTTCCCCGGATGTTCTTATTCATATCGTGCTCGCCGCATCCGCCGCCTTTTGCATGATGATAGGAAGCGCAGCGGCAGCCATCGCCCAAGCAAAAGCTGTCGCTCAAGCTTGTGACAGCATGGCAAGGCAACCCGAACTTGCGGGTGAATTGCGATTTACCATGATCATTGGTTTGGCAATGATCGAATCCCTTGCAATTTACTGCCTATTAATTTCGCTTGTACTTCTCTTTGTTCGTTGGTAGACTCAATAATTCTTTTCCCAAAGCCTGCATGGGCGCTTTTCATTCCTCGGTCTCGGAAACGATTTGTTTTTGGGTTCGATTTATAAGTAATGTCTCCCCTTCTTGGAGAGGTGTAAATGATTCGACATAATTTTTCATATATGGTGATTTTTTTCGTTTGGCTTACCTTTTCCGGATCGACCGGTTTGGGGTTGGAACCTGAAGCTTCGCCAATTGTCTCCAAAGATGTTGCCGAAAATATTGCTAAAAATATTGCCAAAAATATTGAAGGGGCGCAAGCATCTCATGGTGGCGAACACCATGAAGCCGGTCTTTTAGACATTAATTGGGGAATTTTAATTTCCCAGACCCTAAATTTTTTCGTGCTGTTGTTTATCTTAAAGAAATTTCTTTACGGCCCGATAAATGAAGTTTTAATCGACCGAAAGAAACGCATAAGCGATAATATTCAGTCGGCCGACACAAAACTCGCCGAAGCAAATGATCTAAAATCCCAATATGAACAAAAACTAGGCACCATTACCGACCAAGCGTATCAAATTAAGCAACAAGCCATAGGCGAGGCGCAACTTGCAAAGGAAGAAATCCTTGGAAGCGCAAAGAACCAAGCCGCTTCTCTACTTGAAAAAGCTAACAAGGAAATCTTGAGGGAACGTCAAAAGGCATGGGTAGAGCTTCGCGAAGAAGTCGTGCGCCTCTCCCTCCTTGCCGCCGAAAAAGTGATCGAAAAGTCCTTGGATGAAAAAACTCATCACGACCTCATAAAAAATATGATCATACAGTTAGAGAAACCTCAGTGAAAAGCAGGGTTCTTGCGCGCCGTTACGCTGAAGCCTTTTTTCAGGTGATAAAATCAGGCCAGCTTGAAAATTCCATTGAAGATTTTCGGGCTTTTTCCGCGGCAGTCGCGCACCCATCCGTGTTTGGAGACTTTTTGAAACGGCCTGCCGTGAATTTAGAACTGAAAGTTTCTTTAGTTAGAAAGTCCTTGGAAAATGCTTCATCTCCGTTTATCGCGGATTTTATCCACACTCTTTTGAGAAAGCACCGTTTTGACTTGCTTTCGATAATTTCCGACGAGGTTGAACGGCTTTATAGAAAAGCCAAATCAATTGTACGAGTCCAAGTAAAATCGGCGGTTTCCCTTAAAGAAGACGAGATAGAGCTGCTTCGGGAGCGTCTTAATAAAATGGTTAATGGGAATGTCGAGATATTCGAAACATTGGACCCCTCCATTATGGGCGGGTTGGTAATTTGGATGGAAGACAAATTATTAGACGGTTCGGTGAAGACCCGGTTGGAATTATTAAGAGATAAAATGCGGCATTTAAAATCCAAGCTGTTTGATGATTTAGAAGCGTCTCCATCACAGCTTTTCTAAGGAGCGAATATGGCGATACGGCCTGAAGAAATAATGTCGGTCATAAAAAAAGAAATGGAGTCATTTTCTTCCGAGCCCAGAATGATCGATGCCGGGGTCGTTCTCCAGGTGGGTGACGGAATTGCCAGGGTTTATGGGTTGCCAAAAGCCATGGCAGGCGAACTTGTGGAGTTTTCCACGGGAGTAAAAGGTTACATCCTAAATCTTGAAGAAGATAACGTCGGATGCATTCTTTTAGGCTCGGACAGCGGAATTAAGGAAGGCGATTTAGTAAAGAGCACCGGGAAAGTTGTACAAGTCCCCGTTGGAGAAGCAATGCTAGGGAGGGTGGTAAACGCCATCGGCGAACCCGTTGACGGAAAAGGCCCGATTGTTACAAGCGAATTTCGCCCGATTGAAACTCCGGCCCCAAATGTGGTTCAGAGGCAACCGGTAAAGGA